>JACRBQ010000080.1 GCA_016213135.1 Chloroflexota bacterium
GTGGCGCGGGTGACCTCCCGCCGGTCGTCGGTGGGGAATTCGGTCAGCC
The DNA here is from genome assembly GCA_016213135.1 of Chloroflexota bacterium. Classification (GTDB taxonomy): domain Bacteria; phylum Chloroflexota; class Anaerolineae; order Anaerolineales; family VGOW01; genus VGOW01. The sequence goes on from JACRBQ010000080.1 coordinate 50, forward strand.
CGTCGTAGCGCATGGTGAAGCCGCCGAGGGAGATGGTTTCGCCGACGGTGAGGGTGGCCTGCGTTTGCTGCTGGAAGAGGGTGGAGCCGATGGTGCCGAAGGCCATGACGACGACGCCGAGGTGGATGGTGTAGCCGCCGTAGCGTCGGCGGTTGCGGCTGGCGAGGCGGGCCAGGGCGGTGAAGGGGTTTTCGCCGAGGCGCATGCGGGCGCGCACGCCGCGGGCAAATTCGGCCAGGGTGGCGAGGGCCACAAAGGTGGCGATGCCGTATCCCAGCAGAGAGGCGAAGGTATGCGCCCCTAATAGGTAAAAGCCGACGAGGGCCACTCCGGTGAGGGCCGCAGGTATCCATATCAACCGGCCCAGTGAGCGGGCAGAAGCTTTACGCCACGCGACCAGCGGGGCAATCCCCATCAACAAAACAATGGCCGCCAGAAGCGGGCCGTTGACGCGGTTGTAGAAGGGCGGGCCGACGGTGATTTTTTGGCCGGTGACGAGTTCGGAGATGAGGGGGAAGATGGTGCCCCACAGGGTGGCAAAGGCCACGCCGATGAAGAGGAGGTTGTTGAGCAGGAAGGCGGCTTCGCGGGAGAAGAGGCTGTCGAACTGGGTTTCACTGCCGAGCAAATCCCAGCGGCTGATGAGGAGCGACAATGAGCCGGTGAAGGTGATGGCGATGAAGCCGAAGAACAGCGGGCCGATGGCGCTCTGGGCAAAGGCGTGGACTGAGGAGAGCACGCCGGAGCGGGTGAGGAAGGTGCCGAAGATGACGAGGGCGTAGGTGATGATGATGAGGATGGCGTTCCACTTTTTGAGCATGCCGCGCTTTTCTTGAATCATCACCGAGTGGAGGAAGGCGGTGCCGGTGAGCCACGGCAACAGGGCCGCGTTTTCCACCGGGTCCCAGCCCCAGTAGCCGCCCCAGCCGAGCACGTCGTAGGCCCAGCGCCCGCCGAGGATGAGGCCGAGCGAGAGGAACAGCCAGCCGACGAGCGTCCAGCGGCGGGTGGTACGGATCCATTCGTCGTCGGTGCGGCGGGTGACGAGGGCGGCGATGGCGAAGGCGTAGGGGATGACGAAACTGACGAAGCCCAGATAGAGCATGGGCGGGTGGATGATCATGCCGGGGTGGCGCAGCAGCGGGTTGAGGCCGTTGCCGTCGGGCGGGAAGTAGAGGTTGTAACCTTTGGGCTGGAAGAGGGCCGAGATGACTTCGCCGGTGGTGTTGCTGCTCCACAATTGCCGGAAGGGATTCTCGATGAAGATGGACAGCACGAGGAAGAAGCCCAGCGTGACCATGAGCACGGCGATGACGTAGGGCATGAGCGAGCGGTCGCGATCCCAGCGGCGCAGCATGGCGGCGCTGGTGAAGGCCGACATGAGCCACGACCAGAAGAGCAGGCTGCCGGCCTGCCCGCCCCACAGGGCGGTGACTTTGAGGTACCACGGCATGGCCAGCGACGAGGCTTTGGAAACGTATTCGACCTCGAAATGGCCGAGCACCAGCAGCGCGATGATGGAGAGGGACGACAGGGTGAGCAGGGGCCAGGTGAGCATGGACGCGTTGCGGGCGCTCTCCAGCAGGGCCGGGCGCCGGGCGCGGACGGAGATCAGCGCGGCCCCGGTGGCGTACAGGGTGCAGAGGAAGGTAAGGAGCAGGGAGGTGAGGCCGAGGGTGAGAATCATGGGAAATGATGAACGATGAACGATGAACGATGAATTCATCATTCATCATTCCGCGTTCATCATTGGTTATGGGGCTACCTGGGTGGGCGCCGCATCTTCGTAGCGGGTGGGGCACTTCATCAGCAGGGTATCGGCATGGAAGAGGCCGCTGGAGTCCAGACGCCCGTCCATAATGGCTTGCGCTTCGCCCTTCATCAGGTCGGGCTTCACGCCCACGTAGAGCACGTCCATGTGCGCGGCTTTGGGGTCGGCCACGGCGGCCTTGAGCACGGCGGCCAGGCCGCCCTGCGCGTCGATCTGCTTTTGATCGGCGGGGACGTTGGCCACGGTGAAGCGCAGTTCCAGCGCGCCGGCGTCGTATTGGATGCTGTCGCCGATGACTGCGCCGGAGATGCGGACGTTCTGCCCCACCACGGCGCTGCCGCGATCTTTGATCTCTTGCACGGTGTAAAAGTATTGCGCCGTGTTCTGGGTGCTGGTGACGATGAGGTAGGCGATGGCGGCAATGATGAGCAATCCGCCGACGAGAAACTTGGTTCGTCCCCCTCTGGGCGCGGCGCGCAGTGTGCCGGGTGTGGCGATGGTTTGAGCCATGGTGAAAATTCTCCTGATGTGGGCGGTGATGGATCCGGTTGAGCGATGGCGGGGGCTTTTCGCAAGGGTTCGCGTCCGGCCCTTATGCTATCCAAAAGGGCCAAATTTGCGAGTACATTTCGTCACCGCCTGAATGTGACAAAGCACTTCATGTATCGCCGAAATTCTAGCATACTCGACAGACGCTTCGGTGAATGGACAGTGAGAAAACTTGAAATTGCGCCGCCCCGGCAGGAGCAACGGGCCACAGCGCCGATGAAATGATCAGGGAGTCACAATGACATCGAACCCGATCTGGGGGACGATTTCGAGCGCGCCCTGATATTCTTGAATGAGGCCGGTGACGCGGATCGGCGCTCCGGCGGCCAGTTGGTCGGCGTGGGGCACGTAGTTGAGCACGTTCTGCCAGAGCAGCAGGGTGATGGCGCCGGTGCCGTCGGAGACGGTGAGGCGCTTGCCTTTGGAAAAAATCTCGACGGCGGCGATGCGGCCCTCGACGGTGAGGGTGTCGTTCACGTCGCCCAGCGCAATGTGGCCGATGGCAATGGGCAGGCCGGCGGGCGGCGCGCCGGGAGTGATGATGGTGACCTGGTCGGCTGCGGCCGGTTGTATTTGCGTGTCGCCGCGATACAGGCTCACGCGGCCGCTGGCCCGCACCACTGCGCCGGGGCGGAGGGTCTCCACGCCGGGGATGGCTTTGTAAATGGCTTCGGGCAGCAGCAGGGTAATGGTGCCGGTGGCATCGCGCAGGCCGAATTCGAATCCCTGCGCGTAGCTTTGGGCGACGACGATGCCGCCCTGCACGGTGAAGGTTTGGCCTGCGACCGCGCCGGCCACGGCGGTGCACAAGGCGTCGCCGCCACAGCCGGGCTGCGGGGAGGGCACGGGCGCCGGGGTGGGAATGGCCGCGGCCTCGGCGGCGGTGAGCACTTTGACGTCGGCGGCGTTGGAGGGCGTGAGTTCCAATGTGTTGCGATAGACGCTGACTGCGCCGACCACTTGCACGGTGGACCCGGCGGACAGGTCGCCCAGTTGCGCATACAGGTCGATCCACAACAGCAGTTCGACGGGGCCGGTGCCGTCGTCCAGCGAGAATCTGACTCCGGCGGCGAACGGTTCGGACGCGCCCAGCGTGCCCACCACTTGCACCAGCGCGCCGTCGTCGGCGGCGTTGAGCGAGCCGGTTCGCCGCGCGGCCGCGAGGGCAATGGCGGTGTCGAGTTTGACGAGGGTGTTGGAGGCCGGGATGCTGAGTTGCGGGGTGTCGCGGTAAAGGGTGACGATGCCGGTGAGTTGCACCGGGTCGCCCACGGCCAACTCGGGGGCCGGGCCGGTGAGGGCCACGGTGTCGCCGGAGAGAGCGGCGTCTATTTCGCCCGAGGTGTCGCGCACGGTGTACAGGGTGAGGCCGGGGTAAGGGGTGCGAATCCCTCTCACCTGCCCTTTGATGGTGACGGCCTTCTGGTCGTCGTTGGCAGTGATGGAGGCGATGAGGCGCTCTTGCGGGGCGGGGTGCTGCACGGTGAGGCGCTCGGGCGCGGCCAGGGTGAGGCCGGTGGAGTCGTCGCGCAGGCGCAGCGTGCCTTCGAGCGTCACCTGATCGCCCAAAGCGGGCACGCGGGCGGCGGAGAGCAGCGATCTGGTTTCGGCGCGATAGGCGGCCACACTGAGCGCGCCGGTGCCATCATCAACGCGGAAGGAAAGATAACTGGAAGCCGCGTCGTAAGTGGGGGCGCTGACGACCGTGCCGCTGATCTGCACGTAAGCCAGATTCATGGTGGCGCCGATGTCGCCAATGGCAACATGCGGCACGGCGGTATGTGCCGCCGAGACGATGAGGGCAGCTACTCCGGCGACGGCAAAAAACACGACCGCCCATTTGATGACGCCGAGGGGCAGGCGGCGGGCCGGGGCGAGGGTGGCGCCGCAGTGGGCGCAGGTGTCGCCGGGAGGGGTGGGTTGGCCGCAGCTCGGGCAGTTCATATCGTCCTCGCGAGGGAATGGGGCGCGGCGGCAATGGCGTCGTTACACGGGCCGATCCGCCATCCACGCCAGCCATGCCAGCCACAGGGGCGCGGCGGCCAGGGCGATGATGCCGGGCAGGCTGATGATGTCGAGCGCGGTGCGAATTCCGGCCACGTAATAAAAGGCCGTGCCGATGAGGCTGATAGCGGCCAGCCCGCCGAGGAAGGTGACAGCCCAGCCGAGGTTGCGGCGGCGGGCGGCTACCAATATCAAACCGGCGAGCGCGAGGAACACGCCGAAGGCCAGGCCGTTGCCCGCAATTTCCCACACGGCGCCAAAGGTCCACAGTTGCGCCCACGCGGCCAATTGCTCGGCCACGGCGCGGGCTGCGGGGTCGCTGGAGGTGTAAAGCTGACCGAGGAATTCCATGCTGCCGGCGCGGGCAAAGTCGGCCAGAGCGCGCCAGGCAAAGCCGAAGCCGCCCACCACCATGGCAAGCTGGCTGAGGCCGGGGGCGGCGGTTTTGTACGAAAGCCCCACCGACACGGGCACGAGGGCCCACAGCAAAAAGGCGAGGGCCTGCAACAAATAGCCGATGCCCCACAGGCCGGGGCGCTGCGCGGCCAGCACCAGCGAGGCGTGGATGCTGATGCTGAGGGTGACTCCGGCGCTGAGCCACAGGGCGTATGCGGCAATGTAAGCTGCGGCGGCGACGATGGAACTGATGAAGGCGATGCGCGAGAAGCGGAGGGAAGAGAGCATGGGGGAAGGGGGAAGGGGGAAGGATGAGGGATGAAGGATGAGCGATGAGCGATGAGCGATGAACGATGGCGACTGACTACTAACCACTAACCACTAACCACTAACTACCAACCACCAACCACCGAATGGGGCGATTATAGTACAGGAACGGAGGTTGGGCGCGGGTTAAACGATCCGCCACCCGGATCGGGTGGCGGTGTGTGCCGGGCGGCAGTGGGGCAGAGTCACAGCGGCGCGTCAGGCCCGGCGTTCAGTTCTTTCATTTCGCCGCTGGTGATGAAGATCACTCGCTCGGCGATGTTCACGGCGCGGTCGCCGATGCGTTCGAGGTTGTGCGCCGCAAAGAGCAGGTAGAGGGCGCGGGTGGAGGCGCCGGGAGTTTCGGCAATGGTGGTCACCACGGTATGGAAGAGGCGCTCGTAGAGAGCGTCCACCACGTCGTCGCGTTTGGGCAGGGTGCGGGCCAGGTCCACATCGTGGCGGATGTAGGCATCCAGCGCGGTGTGCAGCATGGCGCGGCACTCCTCGGCCATGTGCGGGATTTCGTCGAGCGGAATGACGAGCGGCTCGTTGCCCATGCGGATGACTGTTTTGGCGATGCCGGCGGCGTGATCGGCCATGCGCTCCATGTCGCTCACGATGCTGAACGCGGCCACGATGGTGCGCAGGTCGCGGGCGGCGGGCTGCTGGGTGGCAATGAGCCGCAGGCAGGCTTCCTCGATTTTGAAGCGCAGGGCGTTGATGTTGCCGTCGTCCACCACCACGTGACGGGCCAATGCGCTGTCGCTGTTAGCCAGCGCCTGAATGGCGCGGCTGACGGCGGCGTCCAGCATACTGCCGAGGCGCAGCAGATCATCCTGCACGGCTTGCAGGCTGTGGTCAAAAGTGGCGCGGGTGCGAGGGGTCATGAGCTAATTCCTTCGAGCGACGGAGTCGGGACCGGGCCGCCGGTTTCAAGCAGGGCGGCGAAATGAGGCGGCAACCACATTGTAGTACACGTCGGCGGAATTCATTCGTTTATCGGCCAGACCGACGCGGTCTCGCGAAGCGGACCGCGTCGGCCTGCCTTCCCTGGGCTTGCCCGCCGAGCCGGTGTTGACGAACGACGGCGACCTTCATTTTGCCCCCATGGTATATAGAGGCAACAGCCGTTTTTCCGTTTCGCTTTCGATGCTGGCCACCACTTCCACCAGCCCGGCCAGGCTGGAGTGCTGCAGCTTGTGCCGCAGCAGTTCGTCCACCTGAAAAATGCCCGCCGAGTTGCTCATGCGAATTTCGATGCGCACCGGGCGGCTCTCGCCTTTTTTGATGTTCACCTCATCGATGGCCGCCGCCGAAATGGCGTGGATGCTGGAACTGCCGGCCTCGAACGGGATGCGCGAGCGCCCGGCGGTCATGTCGAGAGCGTCGGCCACTTTGAGCGCGCCCGCCTCCAGCGTCAGGCAGCGCACGTCGCCGTGGTGGGCGATGATGGCGTGCAGCGTCTCGGAGACGATGATGGTGCGCTCGCGGACGGGGTACAGCCCGGCCAGCAATTCTTTGGCTTTGAGATTGGCCAGCGGCAGGCTGAATTCCTCGTGGTTGTCGCGGTGGATGGAAATGCCGAGGTCGTGCAGGGCCGCGGCCAGCACCACCACCACCTCGGCGTCGTCCGGGGTCAGATGGTGCTGGGCCACCACACCGGGCACGTGGCCGGCTTCGGTGAGGAGGCGCAGCAGCCGCAGGGCCGCATTAGCCACAATGCGGATGTGCACCTCGCCGTGGTCGCTCATGCCCAGCCGATCCACGGCGTTGACGTTGGCGCAGCGCCACATCTGCCGCAGCTCTTCGTCGGCGCTGATGCGCTCGACCACTGCTTGCAGCCTGGGGTTGTGGCGGGCCGGCACGGTAAAGGCCACCGGGGCGGGCGCGGTGTCGGGCAGCGGGGTGTTGTCGGCGGGTGTGTTCATAGGCTCCCTCCCGGCGGCGGCGTTAGCCAAAGCGCCCGGTGACGTAATCTTCCGTTCGCTTGTCTTTTGGGCGGGTGAAGATCGTCTGCGTCTCCCCCACTTCGATCACCGTGCCCGTCCGGTGGTCGTCGACGAGCATCATCATGGCGGTGATGTCCGAGACCCGGGCGGCCTGCTGCATATTGTGGGTGACGATGATGATGGTGTAATTCACAGCCAGTTCGTGCATCAGCTCCTCGATCTTAAGGGTGGCGATGGGGTCGAGCGCCGAACACGGCTCGTCCATCAGAATCGCGTCCGGTTCCACCGCCAGCGCGCGGGCGATGCACAGCCGCTGTTGCTGGCCGCCGGAGAGGGTGTAGGCATTCTGGCGCAGTTTGTCCTTCACTTCGTCCCACAGCACCGCCTGCCGGAGCGATCTCTCAACGAACTCATCCATATTCCCTTTGAACCCGTTAAGGCGCGGCCCATAGGCGATGTTGTCGTAGATGGACTGGGGGAAGGGGTTGGGTTTCTGGAAGACCATGCCGATGCGGCGGCGGACTTCGACGGGATCCACGGCGGGGGCGTACAGGTTTTGGCCGTGAAAGAGGATTTGGCCCTCCACGCGCGCGCCCGGCACCAGCTCGTTCATCCGGTTGAAGCAGCGGATGAAAGTGCTCTTGCCGCATCCGGACGGGCCGATGATGGCGGTGATTTGCCGGGCCGGAATTTGCAGGGTGATGTCCTTCAGCGCCGGCGCCGGGCCGTACCAGAACTTCAGATCGCGCACGTCGAAGGCGGCGTGTCCGTCGGCGTCGGCGCCAACCAGGGGGGGCGTGGAGAGTACGGGAGTGAGAACTGTCATCGTTTGACTCGCTAATTTCTTTTTTGCAGCCGATCGCGCAAGAGAATGGCGAGCGCGTTGGCCGACAGGAGCACCACCAGCAGGAGGACGATGCCCGCCGCCGCCAGGTTGCGGAAGTCGGCTTGCGGGCGCGAAGTCCAATTGAAAATTTGAATGGGCAGGACGGTGAAGGCGCTCATCGGCCCGTCGGGCAGGAAGGCAATGTAGGTCAGCGCGCCGATGGTGATGAGCGGGGCGGTCTCGCCGATGGCGCGCGAGAGCGCCAGGATGGCGCCGGTGAGGATGCCCGGAAAGGCCATGGGCAGAACCGTATGCCACACCGTCTGCCAGCGCGTGCCGCCCAGCGCCAGCGAGGCGTGTCGCAGAGAGGGCGGCACGGCGCGGATGGCTTCGCGCGAGGCGATAATGATGGTGGGCAGGACGAGCAGACTCATGGTGAGCGCGCCCGCCAGCAGACTGCGCCCGAGGCCCAGCGTGCGCACAAAGATGCCGAGGCCGAGCAGGCCGTACACGATGGACGGCACGCCGGCCAGGTTGGCGATGTTAGTCTGGATGAGGGTCGTGATCCAGTTGCTCGGCGCGTACTCTTCGAGATAGATCGCGGCGGCCAGGCCCACCGGAAACGAGAACAGCGCCGTCAGCGCCACCAGCCACAGCGAGCCGGCGAGCGCCGAGAGGACGCCCGCCGCTTCCGGCTTGCGCGACGGGAAACTGGTGAGGAACTGCCAATCCAGCCAGCCCCGACTCTTGGCCAGGACATCCACGATCAACACGGCCAGTACCACCAGGCCGACCATCGCCGCCAGCAGGCACAGGGCGGCAAAGACCCGGCCCCAACGTTTGCGGCCGGCGAGTTGTCGCCGAAAACCAGCCGTTTGGAGTTTGAAGTTGGGAGTTGGGAGTTGACTCACTGATACACCTGCCGATATTTCGCCAGCACGCGCTGGCTGATCAGGTTTAACACGAACGTCATGATGAAGAGCAGCATGCCCACCGCGAAGATGGTTTTGAACTCGGTGCTCTGCTGCGGGTTGTCGCCCAGGCTCACGCGGGCGATGTAGGCCGTCATCGTCTCCATCGCCTTGAGCGGATTGAATTGCAGAGTGGTGCTCTGTCCGGCGGCGATGAGCACTATCATCGTCTCGCCGATGGCGCGGGAGATGGCGAGGATGAACGCGGCCACGATGCCCGACAGCGCCGCCGGGACGACGGTGCGCAGGGTCACGTCGAGTTTGGTTGCGCCCAGCCCATAGGCCGCCTCGCGCAGGGCGTTGGGCACGGCGCTCATCGCGTCCTCGCCCAGCGACGACACCAGCGGGATGATCATGACGCCCATCACGATTCCGGCGCTCAAGGCGTTGAACACTTGCGCCTGGGGCCAAACCTGCCGCAAAAGCGGCGTGACGAAGGTGAGCGCGAAGTAGCCGTAGACCACCGTGGGCACGCCGGCCAGAATTTCGAGCAGGGGCTTAAGCACGCGGCGCGTGTTGCGGCCGGCGTATTCGCTCAGGTAGATGGCCGCCAGCAGGCCCACCGGCAGGGCGATCAGCATGGCCGTGACCGAGACGATGGTCGTGCCGGCCACCAACGGCAGGACGCCGAAGCTCGGCGGGTCGAAGAGCGGCGTCCACACCCGGCCCAGCAAAAAGTCGGCCAGTGGAACGGCGCGCAAGAACTCAAACGCCTCGAACACCAGCACGCCGATGATGCCCGCCGTCGTCAAGATTGAAACGGCGGCGCACAGGAACAGCGCGCCCGCGATGGCACCTTCACTGATGCGCCTCCGGACCGTGCCGGTCAGGGCCGGCGGCGCAGGCGAAAGGGTATTGACGGCTTCTGGCAGAGCGCCCATTGGCTGAACGTCCATCAAGTCAGTCTCCCAGATTCAGAACGGCAGGCCGGCCCGGTAGTTATCCGGGCCGGCCGAGAGCCTTGCTCCCAACGAGCAGGCCTCACTTGAGATACGCGGCCAGCTTCGCCACAGCGGCATCGTAGACATCCTGTGGCACGGCCACGTAGCCGACCTCGTCCACGAGCTGCGAGGCCGCAGAGATGTAATAGTTGACGAACTCTACCACCTCGGGGCGCTCCAGCGAGGCCTTCTTCACATAGACGTACAGCGGGCGCGAGAGCGGCGCGTACACACCCTGATTCACCGTATCGAACGACGGGGCCACACAGCCCTTGCCGCCGTCAATTTGCACGGCCGTGAGTTTGTCTTGATTCTCGATGTAGTACGCCAGGCCGAAATAGCCGAGGGCGTTGGCGTCGCCGCTCACGCCCTGCACCAGCACGTTATCGTCCTCGCTGGCGGTGAAGTCGGCGCGCGACTGTTTGGCCTTGCCGTTCACCACCTCGGTGAAGAAGTCGAACGTGCCCGAGTCGGTGCCGGGGCCGTACAGGGTGAGGGGTTGATCGGGGAAGGCCGGGTCAACCTGATTCCAGTTGGTGACGGTGCTCCCCGTGTCCCAGATGGTCTTGAGTTGTGCAATGGTGAGGCAGGCGGCGAAGGTGTTGGCCGGGTTGACCACCACGGTCAGGCCGTCTAGGCCAACTTGAAACTCTTCGTATTCGATGCCCGCCGCGGCGCACGCTTCCTTCTCGCTGTCTTTGATGGCGCGGGAGGCGTCCGAGATGTCGGTCTCGCCGTTGCAGAATTTCTTGAAACCGCCGCCCGTGCCGGCGATGCCGACGGTGATCCTGACGTCGGGCCGGGTCTTGCCGAACTCTTCGGCCACCGCTTCGGTGATGGGGTAGACGGTGGATGAGCCGTCAATGGCGATGTCGCCCGACAACTGAGTCTGCGCGATGGGCTGAGGGGCGGGGGCGGCTCCGCCGCAAGCGGCCAGGAACACGGCGGCCACAGCGAGGGCAGAGGTTGCTACCGGTAGTTTCGAACGTAACATGTAACTTCGTCTCCTTTGGAAATGAATCTTGAGTCGGTCGGCGTTTTGGTTGAGTGAAATGTACCCGCGCCGGGTCAAGCCATTCCCAAATCGGCGTTAAGTTCGTTTAACCATCGAAGGGCGCTCTTCGACTGCGCTCAGAGCGCCCGGCCCCAATCAGGCGGGCGAGGCCGCCGGGAGCAAAAAATGAAACACGGCCCCACGGCCCGGGCCGTCGCTCTCGGCCCAAATGCTGCCGCCGTGCGCTTCCACAATGTGCTTGGCAATGGCCAGCCCCAGCCCGGTGCCGCCGGAGGCGCGGGATCGGTCGGCGCGGTAAAAGCGCTCGAAGATGCGCTGCAGGTCGGCGGCGGCGATGCCTGTGCCCGTGTCGGCGATTTCCACCTCCACCCAGTCGCCATCGGGCGCTTCACCGTTGGGGCGACGGGCGGCGCGCAGTGAAACGCGCCCCCCGGCCGGGGTGAATTTGATCGCGTTGTGCAGCAGGTTCAACACCACCCGCTCCACTTGCGGCGGATCGATCAGCGCGCGCAGCGACTCGGCGCTCTCGATGGACACGGCGATCTGTTTGCGCGCCGCCAGATCGGCCAGCCGCCGGACGGGGGCTTCGAGCGCGGGGCGCACGGGCGCGGGCACGAGGCGCATCACGATCTGGCCGGACTCGATCATCGAGAGGTCGAGCAGTTCCTGCGCCAGTTGCGAGAGGGCTTCGGTTTCGATGGTGATTTTGTCGATGATGCTCTGAGCCACCTCGGGCTTTTGACCGGCGGGGCTGTTGAGGGTGTCGGTGAGCAGGCGGATGGCGGTGAGCGGGGTGCGGAGTTCGTGCGAGATGTTGGCGATGAAGTCGCGGCGGGCGCGGCCCAGCCGTTGCAGTTCCGACACGTCGGCCAGGGCAATGACCACACCCCCGGCAAAGGCGGCGGCGCGGGCGCGAAAGGTGCGCCCGCTGATGAAGAGCTGGCGGTCGAGGTCGTCGCGCGCGCCGCCGGCCTCGAGGGCGTCGGCGGCGAGGCGGTCAATTTCGTGCTGGCGGGTGACGGTGATGAGGCTGGGGCGCGCTTCGGGCAGCGGGCCGAAGAGCGCCTCGGCGGCGGGGTTGAGAGGGAGGACGGTGTGATCGGCTGTGCATACCAGCAGAGCTTCGAGCGCGGCCTCGCCCATGGCGGTCACGCGCCGGCCCACTTTGTCCTGGCTGTAGCCGAGCAGGGCCAGTTCGGCCATGCGCTGTTTGGCCTGGGCCAGGGTGGCGGCGGCCTCTTGCCGCGCCCGGTAATACTGCCACCCCAGCCAGAGGAGGGCGAGGAAGAGGACGAGAGTGAGTAACCATTCCATTGGAATGACGAACTTCAAACTCCAAACGTCAAACTTCAAACGGCCCTTTTGGGAGTTTGAAGTTTGAAATTGGGATTTGGAAATTATCCCTCAAACCTATACCCCACGCCGCGCACGGTGGTGATGCGGGCGGGCTGCGAGGGGTCGGCTTCGATTTTCTCGCGCAGCCAGCGGATGTGCACGTCCACGGTGCGGCTGTCGCCGACGAAGTCGTAGCCCCACACTTTTTGCAGCAGCAGGTCGCGCGTGAGCACCGCCCCGGCGTTGCGCATCAGCTCGGCCAGCAGATCAAATTCCTTGTGCGTGAGCTTGAGTTCTTCGCCGTGGTGAGCGGCCCGGCGGGCAATGAGGTCGAGGGTCAGGCCGGCGACTTCCAACCGGTCGCGGGCCGGGGGCGGGGCGGCGCTGGCGGCCCGGCGCAGGGCGGCGCGCACGCGGGCCAAAAACTCGCCCAAGCCAAAAGGTTTGACGATGTAATCGTCGGCGCCGCTTTCGAGGCCGATGATCTTGTCCACTTCGGTGCCGCGGGCGGTGAGCATGAGGATGGGCGCCGGCGAGCTTTTGCGGATGAGGCGGCACAGGGAGAGGCCGTCGAGCCTGGGCAGCATCACGTCCAGCACCACCAGGTCAAAGGCGGCGGCGCGGCTGGCGGCCAGCCCGGCCTCGCCGTCTTCGGCAGTGGACACGTCGTAGCCCTCAGCCTGCAGGTTGAGGGCCAGCATGTCGCGCACCACGGCTTCGTCTTCGACGATGAGAATGGAGGTCATCGAAGGCGATTATAGTGCAAGTGGGGTTAAGAATTGTGACTCTGCCGGGTTTTACTGGAAAAGAGTATTGGGACACAGACACTTGCATCCCTTCGGGACACGCAAGTGCGGTGTGCACGCAGATTTTCGCAGATAAAAATCAAAATCAGAGTACAACAGCGTTTATCTGCGTCCAAATTTCCCGCCCGAGGCCGCAGAGCCGGATTTTCACGCCGGCCAGGTCGGCCAGGCCGGCCGTCCCGCAGGGCCGCGTGCTATAATCCCTCGCCTCGTGCCCTCCGTCGCAGCTCCCATGTCGGTTTCCGAATTCGCAGTTCAACACAGCTTCCAAAGCGACCAACGCTCGCCCGGGCGCTGGGTGATCTCGCACGCCTGGCGGCACAAGTGGATTGTGGCCATGGCCGTGGCCGGGGCGTTTGGCAACGCGGCCCTGGCCTCGGCGCCGGCTGTGCTTATTGGCGTGGCCTTCAACGCGGTGCGCCGGTCGCCGCCCGATATGAAGCAGGTGACCTCGGCGGCGGTGTGGATTGTGGCCTCGCAGTTGGTGCGCGCGGTGCTGCAACTGGGCCGCAACTTTGGCGCCGAGATATTGGGCCAGCGGCTGGAGCGCGACATCCGCGCCGAGTTGTACGCCAGCCTGCTGGGCAAGAGCATGACGTTCCACGGGCGGCACCCGGTGGGCGATATTCTGGCCCGGGCCACCAACGACGTGCGCGAGATCAACCTCATGTTCAACCCCGGCATCAACATCGTGGTGGGGTCGGCCATGTTTTTGCTCATGCCGCTGGCGCTGGCTCCGGTGTTCCACTGGTCGCTGTTCGCCGCGCCGCTGTTCTTCTGTGTGACGTATGCGCTAGCCTTGCGCGCCTATTTGCGTGAGCTGAACCCGGTGGCCGATTCCATACGGCGGAACTTTGGCGCAATGAACGCCGGGCTTTCGGAGGCGCTGGATGGAATCGAAACGGTGAAGGGCGCGGCGCAGGAGCCGCAGGAGATCGACCGCTTTGAGCGCAACGCCGGCGCTTACCGCGATGCCACCGTGCGCCAGGGCGACATCGAGGCGCGGTTTCTGCCGCTGCTGCTGCTGGGCATCACCGAAACAGCGGGCTTTTTGCACGCGCTGCTGCTCTACCGCGCCGGGCTGATCGACGTGGGGCAGGTGGTGGCGTACATCAGCCTGCTGCAATTGTTCGGCTTTCCGGCGTTCGTCTCGCTGTTTGCCTATTCGCAGGTGGCCACCGGGCTGGCCGGCGCCCGCCGCATTCTGTCGCTCATCGTCACCCAAACCGAGTTGGACGAAAACACACACGGCCACGCCGCGCCGATGCAGGGGGCCATCGAGTTCCGCGACGTGTCCTTTGGCTACGCGGCCGAGGCGCCGGTGGTGAGCGGCATTTCGTTTTCGGTGCAGCCGGGGCAAACCGTGGCCATCGTCGGCCAGACCGGATCGGGCAAAAGCACGCTGGTCAAATTGATCAACCGCATTTACGACGCCTCCGGCGGCAGCGTGCTGGTGGACGGGGTGGACGTGCGCGACTGGCAGCTTGAGTCGCTGCGGCAGCAGATTTCGATCATCGAGCAGGACATCTTTTTGTTTTCGCGCACAGTAGGGGAAAACATTGCCTTTGGCGCGCCGGGGGCCACCCAGGCCGACATCGAGCGCGTGGCCCGCGACGCGCAGGCGCACGACTTCATTACGGGATTCAACGCCGGCTATCAGACGGTGATCGGCGACCGGGGCGTGACGCTTTCCGGCGGGCAGCGGCAGCGGCTGGCGCTGGCGCGGGCCTTCCTCACCAACCCGCGCATCCTCATCCTCGACGATTCGACCAGCGCGATTGATTCGGCCACCGAGGATCAAATTCAGCGGGCCATCGAACGCGCCGCCGAAGGCCGCACCACCATTTTGATCACCCACCGGCTGTCGCAAATCCGCTGGGCCGACCAGATTGTGGTGCTGCGGCAGGGCGCCGTGGCCGCCGTGGGCGACCACCCGACGCTGATGCGCGAGTGCGAACCTTACCGGCGCATCTTCACCCGCTACGAAGCTTTGGAAAGCAAAGCGTAGGGCCGGGCTGACTCATGGCAGCCATTTTTGACGCGCTGGACACCGAGGCTTACGACCGGCAATACACCGATTCGCAACTACTGCGCCGCATCGCCTCGTACATGTCGCCGCAGCGCCGGCGGATCATCGGTGTGGCGCTGTTCACCACCGGGGTGGCGCTCATCGACGTGGTGCAGCCGTTTGTGATGGCCCGCGCCGTGAACGCCCTGGCTCAGCGCCCCTCGCTGGTGTTCATCTTCGGCGTCGTCGCCATCATCCTTTTAAGCCGTGTGTTCTCGTGGCTGCTCAATTATTTCCGCCGCCGCCTCTCCGCCCGGGCCATCGGCGATCTGGTGATGGGCCTGCGGCTCGACGCCTTCCGCGCCGCCGCCGGGCACGACCTGTCGTTTTACGACGAGTTCAAAACGGGGCGCATCCTCAGCCGCATCACCTCCGACACGCAGGATTTCGCGCAGACCATCACCCTGATCACCGATTTGTTCAGCCAGATTCTTGTCATCGCCATCCTGTCGGCGGTGCTGTTGGCCATCGAATGGCGGCTCACCCTGATGTTGCTGGGGTTCGCGCCGCTGGTGGTGCTGCTGGCCCTCAGCTTCCGGCGGCTGGCCCGCTTCGTCACCCGGCAGGGCACGCGGGCCATGGCCAACGTCAACGCCGCCATCCGCGAAACCATCGCCGGCATCGTCATCGCCAAAAACTTCCGGCAAGAGCGCACGGTGTACGACGAATTCACCGCGGTCAACGCCCAGTCGTATGCCATCAACCTGCGGCGCGGCTTCGTGCTCTCCAACCTGTTCCCGGTGCTCAACGGGCTGGCCGGCGTGGGCACGGCCACCCTCGTTTACTTTGGCGGATTGAGCGCGGCGAAGGCTGTCGTGTCGGTGGGCAGTTGGTATCTGTTCATCGCCAGCCTCGACCGCTTCTGGTTCCCGCTCACCAACCTCGCGGCCTTTTGGAGCCAGTTCCAGGCCGGGTTGAGCGCCGCCGAGCGCGTGTTTGCCCTCATCGACGCCGAGCCGCGGGTGGCGCAAACCGACCCGCAGCCGGCGCCGGCGCTGCGCGGCGACATCAATTTTGTGAACATGGGCTTCACCTATGCGGCCACCCGGCAAGAGACGGTGCTGGCCGATTTTTCGCTGCACGTTCGCGCCGGAGAAAGCGTGGCCCTGGTGGGCCACACCGGCGCGGGCAAATCGTCGATCGCCAGGCTCATCGCCCGCTTTTACGAATTCCAGCGCGGGCAACTGCTCATCGACGGGCGCGACATCCGCGCCTTTGACCTCGCCTCCTACCGCCGCCAGTTGGGCATTGTGTCGCAGGCCCCCTTCCTCTTCGAGGGCACCGTGGCCGACAACATCCGTTATGCCCGCCCGGCCACCCCCGACGCCGACATTGAAACGCTGGCCCGCAAAGTGGGCCGCGGCGACTGGCTGGAGGCCCTGCCCGACGGCCTGAACACGCAGGTGGGCGAGCGCGGCGCGCATCTTTCCATGGGCCAGCGGCAATTGGTGTCGCTCATGCGCGTGCTGGCGCAAAAGCCGGCCATCTTTATTTTGGACGAGGCCACTGCCAGCGTGGACCCGTTCACCGAATCGCAAATACAGGAAGCGCTCGATCTCATCCTCGCCCACAGCACCTCCATCCTCATCGCCCACCGCCTCAGCACCGTGCGCGCCGCCGACCGCATCATCGTGCTCAAGATGGGAACCATCATCGAAGAGGGCAACCACACCGGCCTCATGGCGCAGGACGGCCACTACGCCGAGCTATACAACACCTACTTCCGCCACCAATCGCTCGAAGCCATCAACGCCTACGGCAGGCTGCGGGCGCGGGGCGCGGCGACACCCGCTGGCGCAAAAGGCGATTGTCAGCCAAAGCCTTGAGTCGCTGCAGGCCACGCGCATTGTCATCGCCCATCGCCTCAGCACCATCCTCCACGCCGATCATATTTACGTGCTGGCCGCCGGCCGGGTGGTGCAACACGGCGCCTACGCCGAACTGGCCGGCGCCGAGGGCATGTTCCAGAGCCTCATCCGGCGGCAGATTATTTAGGCCTCCATTCTCAACCGGGCAACCCCTGTGGCTACAGGTACGAAGCCTCGCCTCACCTCACGCCGCTCCCCATCTGTGCATTACAGCAGATTTCTCTTTGATGTACGGGCGAAGCATTCGCCTCCGGCACCCAAAGCCACAAGAATCCGCGCGGCGAATGCTTCGCCCCAACCTCGCGCCATCAATTAATTGGGAATCGGCTCTACGCTTTGAGAATTTGGGCTTCGGCTCATCGCCCCGTCACCGCGCTCATGTGGTGACTTTTATCACCCTGCAACGCGGCAGTTAAACATGACCCCTTTAGCCCCGTACATGATAGCCTTGCGGCGAATTGGATGCGGCGCTTCGCGCCGGAGGATAGTTGCCGCCATGCCCTCTCTCAAGCCCCTCGCCTTTGTTTCCCGCCTGGCCCTGCTCGCCACGTTGCTCGTGGCCGCCTGTGGCGGAGTGGGCGGCCCGGCCGCCACCCCCACCGCCATCAACGTCGGCGTCGCCGACTACACCGGCCCCCTGCCGCAACTGCAACCCGTCACCGTCCATTACAAGGTTGAGCCATACGTCGAGAACCTCAACTTCCCGGTGGCAATGGAATTTGCCCCCGATGGCCGCCTGTTCTTCACCGAAAAATACGGCGCAGTGCGGGTCGTGGATGCCAACGGCAAGCTGCAACCGCAGCCCGTCATCGTCCTGCCCACCGACGCCGCCGGCGAGCGCGGTCTGCTGGGCATCGCCCTCGACCCCGGCTTCGCCGAGAACCATCACATCTGGGTTTATCATACCTGGTCCGACCCCGACCACACCCGCGACAAGCCCTACAACCGCGTCGTCCGCTTCACCGAGAAAGACGGCGCGGGTTCCGACCCGCAAGTGGCCTTCGAGGCCTCCATCGAGTTCACCACCTCCACCATCCTCAACGGCGGCAACCTGCACTTCGGCCCCGACGGCCTGTTGTACATCACCATCGGCACCACCAACAACATCGAAGTCGCCAACCGCCCCGACGCCCCGCAGGGCAAAATTCACCGCGTCATCCCCACCGTCCCCGTGGGTATCCCGCCGGATAACCCCGACCCCGGCAGCACCATCTTTGCCGGCGGCTTCCGCAACTCGTTCGACTTCACCTTCGGCCCCGACGGTTTGCTCTACGCCACCGAGAACGGCCCCGATTGCGACGACGAATTGAATCTGGTGGTGGCCGGGGGCAACTACGGCTGGCGGCAGGAGGGCCTGTGCGAAGACCAGACCATCGGCAACGACTATCCCTTCAAGCGCCCGCTCGTCTCGTGGACCCCGCCCATCTCGCCCACGGGCGTGATGGTCTACACCGGCGACCTGTTCCCCGAGTGGAAAAACCACCTCTTCATGTGCGCCTACAACCTGGGCCGCATCGTCAGCCTCAAGCTCGACGACAGCGGCACGAAAGTGCTCGGCGGCGATTTGCGCTTCGAGCTGGGCCGCGCCCGCTGCGCCACCGACATCCTCACCGGGCCGGATGGCTTCATCTATTTCACCGACATCAACGCCATTTACCGGCTGGCGCCCACGCAGTGAGCGGCAGAGGATGACCGGCCAGCATTCGCCGCGCGGGGGCCTCGGCGCCCGCCTCGCCCTCCTCGCCACAGGCCTCTTCCTCGCCGCCTGCGCCGCCGCCCCGGCCTCCCCGGCGGAGTCCGTCGGCCCGGGCGAAGCCCTCTACCGCATGATCGTCGGCGGCGTGACCATTGGCGAGGCCACGCTGCTGCGGTTTTACGTGTGGCACATCGTCGGGCTGATTGTGCCGATGGCTTTCCTCATCGCCTGGCACGCCTTCCGCGTGCGGCGCGACGGCGGCATTTCGCACCCCGAGCGCCCGGCGGGCGAACGCCAATCGCCTCGCATCGACCGCGAGCAGCTGGTGCGCACCGAAACGCTGGCCTTCTTTCTCACGATAGCCGTGCTCATCGTCGTCTCCACCTTTTTCGACGCGCCGCTGGGCCTCTCGCCCAACGCGCCATCGGGCGCGGGCGAAATAAAAGGCCCGTGGATATTTTTGTGGGTGCAGGAGCTTTTGCGGCTGTGGCCGCCGGCCATTGCCGGAGTGGTCATCCCGGCGGCCCTTACCGGGCTGTTGGCCGCCCTGCCGTTTATTGACCGCAAAAACGAAGGCATTGCCGTGTGGTTCAACCGGCCGGGCCGTGTGGCGCAAATCCTGTTCATCGCGGCCGCGTTGGCGGTGGCCGCTCTCACCGTGCGGGCCGCATTGCGATGAACCTCCGGCGCTCGCTTCCCGTTGTCATCGGCAGTTTGGCGGTGGCCGTGGCCCTGGGCCTTGCCGGGTGGCGGCAGAGTCACCCGGCGTGGGCGCGCTATCAGCCGGGGGGCGCAGTGCGCACCCTGGTGCCCACCATCAGCAACAAGCCCGAACTGTGCCTCACGTGCCATCAGGGCATCGAAGAAATCAGCCCGTCGCATCCGGTGGACGTGTTCGGTTGTGTGTCGTGCCACGGCGGCGACGGGCTGGCGCTGGACGAAACCGAAGCCCACGCCGGCCTGCTGGGGCCGCGCGGCAACCCGGCAGACCTGAGCGTGGCCGAGCAAACCTGCGGCACGGCCAACTGCCACGGCGGCGACCTGGCCTCCAACCGCAACCACATCGTGCGGGTGCAGCGCAGTTTGCAGGCCACTTATGCCGGGGCCATCGGCGTGGTGCTGGCCGCGCAGGGCATTGCCGCCCCGCCGCTGGGCATTGCAGCCGTGCCCGCCGCCGACTATGGCCCCCCCGGCGCGCTGGCCTCACTGGCGGCTTTTGACCCGGCTGATTTTTCCCACCCGGCCGTGCAGGCCTTTGCCCAAAACTGCCTCACCTGCCACCTCGGCGCGCAGCCGGTGGCCGCCCCCTACTTTTACCGGGGAACCGGGTGCGCGGCCTGCCACACGCCGTATTCTGCGGCTGGAAAATACGAAGGCGGCGACCCGACCATCCCGAAGGACAAGCCGGGCTATCCGACTGTGCATAAGCTCACGCTGCTCATGCCCTATACCCAGTGCGCTCACTGTCACGGGCGAGGCGAATACTCCGCAGCGAATGTCACATTTACCCCGCGCGACCCGGCCTCGCTCACCGGCCGGCGCGCTGCCGACTACCAGCCGCACCGCGACCCGACCGCCGTGCTATGCGAGCGCCAATTGGACTGCATTGATTGTCACAATGCCGCCGAGGCGATGGGCGATGGGCGCATTTACCCGGACATCGCCGCCGCCCCCATTGTGCAGTGCCGCACCTGCCACGGCACCCTCACCGAGCCGCCTTCGCTGGTGACCCTCACCGACCCCAACGACCCGGCCTTCCGCCGCGACTTGCTTAACGCCAACTATTCGTTACAGGTCGGGGATACGGTGGTGCAAGCGCCCAATGGCGAGGCGCTGGGGGCAGTCAAATGGGCCGAGGGCCGGTTGGTGCTAACCTCGCGCGTCGCCGGAACTACTTATCTCGTTCCGCCGGTCAAAGGATCGGCCTGTCAACAAAAGCCCGATCAGCAGGAGGCGAAGTATTGCCGCGCCTGCCACGCCGCACCCTAGATGCTTGCCATGGTATCATCTCAATAAATTGGGGTGGGGGCAGACCTGCCATAGGTGGCCTGTGCGCCATGTGTCTGCCCTGGGCGAACACACAGGTTCGCCCCCACAATTTTGAGAAGATGCTTGCTATGCAACCCTTCACTCGTCGCCGCTTTTTGAAATTGCTGGGCTGGGCCTGGGCCTTGCCTACGGGCATGAGCCTGTGGCAACTGGCGCAGTTCATCGGCTACCGCCCGCCCGCCGCCGACCCCACCGTCATCCCATTGGGCACGCTGCCGCCGCTGCCCGCCGCCATCGAGCGCGCCCGTATTTATTTGCAAAAAGACGAGCGCGGCTATTTTGCGCTGGATAACGTGTGCACCCATTTGGGCTGTTTGGTGCGGCCGCAACCGGCGGGCGGCTTTGCCTGCCGCTGCCACGGCAGCCGCTTCGACGCTGCGGGGCAAGTGATCACCGGCCCGGCCGCCCTGCCGCTGCCTTATCTTGAGTTGCGCTGGGACAACGCCGGGCAACTGATTGTGGATCGCGCCAAAAAAATTTCCAGCACTTTTCGATTGCCGCCGCGCTAACCCCCCATGCCGCACCGCCCGTCGTTCTTCTCTCACCTGCACCCGCCCACCCTGCCCCGGCGCGAATCCGGCTTTGGGTACACCTGGGGCATGGGGGGCATCAGCATCGCCCTGTTCATCATCCTGCTCGTCACCGGCGTGCTTGAAATGTTCTTTTATGCGCCCACCACCGCCGGGGCCTACGACAGCGTGAAGCTCATCGCCAACGTGGCGCCTTACGGCTGGCTGGTGCGCAACCTGCATTATTGGGCTTCACAGGCCATGGTCGTCACCGTCACCGTGCACGCCTTGCGCGTGATCATGAGCGGCGGCTACAAAAAGAGGCGGTTCAACTATTTGCTGGGGTTGGCGTTGTTGATATTGACCCTGCTCGCCGACTTCACCGGCTTTGTATTGCGATGGGACGACTCCGGCGTGTGGGCGCTCACGGTGGGCACCAACATCATCCGGGCCACCGACAACACCGCCCGCGCCGCCGACCAGACCCGGCTGGGCGAGCAGATATTTTCCGTCGGCGCCGACCGCGCCCCGGCCTGCACCCTGTGCCATTCGCTCGATGGGGTGACGCTGGTGGGGCCGTCGCTGCAGCACGTGGCCGCGCGGGCCGGCGCGCGCGTGCCGGGGCAATCGGCGGGCGACTACATTCGCGCCTCCATTCTGACCCCGTCGGCCTTCAAAGTGCCCGGCTTCGAAACCAGCACCATGTACCCCAACTACAGCGTCGATCTCAGCCCTGAACAGGTGGAGGCGCTGGTGGCTTTCCTGTTGACCCAACGGTAATAAGGCAATACCGCAAAACCCGCTTTGCGCCCGGAGTTCCGGCGGCAGTTCGCGAAGCGTGCCGCCGCCGCAGTGCAACTGCGGCGGGAACACGCCTGCCGAGTGACTTTTGCTGTACTGCGTAATAAGGGCGCGCCGCGCTGGACGACTGGCGCTGCGTCCCATGATCCATTGCCCCGCGGGTGTCTCGCCGGCCGCGTGCGCCGCCTGCTCTCGCCGGTCGGAGAGGGCGGCTGCTTGCTTGCCATCACCCGAAGCGGCGGCTCTTTTGGGTTGTCACTGCGTTTGCGTATTTCCCCGAAAACTTCTATACTCAGTCGATGACAAGTTTGTAGTGACGACTTTACTCGTCCGGGCAAAACGCGACTGAAGTCGCTACTACGAGCCGAATCCGTGATCTACTGATACTCACAATTGTCCAGCCACTGACGTGAAGCTGGGTAGTCTCCCGCTTGCCCGTTCCGAGTCAAGCATCATGCAGAGAAGACACAACAGCCTCATCGCGACGCTGGGAACGAAGCCGCAGGTTGTGACAACGGCGGCGGATTTGCTGTTGGCCGACGGCTACGCGCTGAGCGAGGTGGTCGTGCTGCACACCGGCAGTGACGCCGGGCCGATGGCCCCTGCGTTGGCGCGCCTGCGCGCCGAGTTTGCCGCGTACCCCGCTTATCGCTCCCTCTCGCTTTCCCTGCAACCTGTTCCTCATCTCGACAAACCCATTCCCGATATCCAGTCGCCGGCCGAGGCCGAGGCCGCTTTCCGCGCCATCTATCGCGCTGTACTCAGTGCGAAACGCGCAGAGCGCACGGCGCACCTGAGTATTGTGGGCGGGCGCAAAGTGTTCGCCGTGTACGGTATGGCGGCGGCGCAGTTGCTGTTCGACGACGACGATTGCCTGTGGTACGTGCTGGCGGGCGGCAAGTTCCTGGCGGAAGAGCGTCTTCACCCCGAAGCCGGGGACGAAGCGAAACTGGTGCGCGTGCCAGTGCTGCGCTGGGGAACCATCTCACCCGTGCTGACCGACTTGAGCGAGATAGACGACCCGTTTGCGGCGGCGGAACGCCAGCAGGAAATGCAGGTGCGCGCTGCGCTGGACGAGGCGCGGTCGTTTGTGCTGGGCGTGATGCTGACGGGCGCGGAGCAGAAGGCCGTGGAATTGCTGGTGCGCGAAGGGTTAGGCAACGCCGAGATTGCCGAGCGCCTGACGCTCTCGCCGCGCACGGTGGAGCACCAGATTGGCGAAGCCTGCGCTAAAGCAAGCATTCATTGGGATATGCCTGCCGTTTCGCGGACGCAACTGGTGGCTTTGCTGAATCTTTACTACAACCTCAAATGAGATGGGGATGACCGGTACTCAGAATCAGTACAACTGCCTATGATTTGTGTGCGGCTGTCTATTCCCTTGCACGCCGGATTCGGAGTAAAGTGTGCTTATCGCCCAGCGAATTGGGGGGAAGTACGGATGACGGGTGGCGCGCTTTCTTGATAGAGTGACAGGAGCATAGTTGCTCTCATTGGAGGACGATGAATGGATGACAAGGTATTGAATGCGGCGCTGGCGGGGTTGTTGCATGATGTGGGAAAGTTTAGCCAGAGGGCAGAGATTTCGTCTTCGCGTGTTTGGGATGACGAAGCCGAGAAAGAGTATAAATATCAACACGCGGTCTTTAGCGGCGATTTCGCCGAGAAGTATTTGCCTACAAAATTCAAGCCGCTTTCTCCGCCTGCTTATCATCATGCGCCAAAATCCGATTTTGATCGGCTAATTCAATTAGCGGATTGGCTCTCGGCTTACGAACGAAATGTGGATCGGCAGAAACATCCCAAGCAACTGCTTTCTATTTTTAGCCGCGTCTCGCTAAAGGAAGAAGGTCAGGCGCACATTTTAGATCGCAAGAATTGGCAGTATTTCTCGCTCAGGCCGCTTGCTTTGAAGGAAGATACGGTTTTTGCCAAAGAGATGATTGAGCGCGATGATGTGGCTAGCTTTTATAAGGCGTTATGGGATGGCGAAGAACGCAAGGCTCCGTGGCGCGGTTTTGTGAAAGAGGCCAAAGATTTGCAAGCGTCTCACGAGTCGTCGCCTGATCCTGAAACATATTTGGAAAGCATGATGGGGTTGATGCAACGCTATACATGGTGCATTCCCTCGGCGTATTACAAAGATGTTCCAGATGTCAGTCTGTATGATCATAGTCGCAGCGTGGCGGCGATTGCGGCGTGTTTGGCAGAATTTGAGCCAACACGAATTGCCGAAATTGCGGGCGCGGTTGGGCGGGATATTGCGGATAAAGCAATGGATGAAGATAAGAAGGCGCTGAGCGAGCCGATTGCCTTGCTTGTCGGCGGCGACATTTCGGGCGTGCAGGATTATATTTATACGCTGACATCCAAGAAGGCGGCGCAAACTTTGCGCGGGCGATCCTTTTATTTGCAGTTGCTCACCGAGGCGATCTTGCGCTACGTGTTACGCAAGTTGAGATTGCCCTACACCAACGTCATTTATTCGGGCGGTGGGCATTTTTATTTGCTTGCGTCGATGAGCGCGAAAAAAGAATTGCCAAACATTCAGAAATACATCACCGAAACGTTATTGGATCATCACGGCGCGGCATTGTACTTGGCATTTGGTTACGCCGAAGTGCCTACTATTGGATTCAAGATTGGTAATTTTCCAAAACATTGGAAAGCGATGCATGATGATTTGGCGCGAGCGAAGCAACAGCGATACCAAGAATTGGGCGATAAGTTATACGAGAGCGTTTTCAAACCACAAGAACATGGGGGCAATCGAGAAGACACTTGTTCGGTGTGCGGTGAAGAGCGCGAACACACAACAAAAATTCCTGCCGATGATGAAGACGGGCGCATCTGCCCGTTGTGCCAGTCGTTCTTTGAGCAAATTGGAAGCAAGTTGCCGCAAGCAGATTATGTGCTGTTAGGTTTGGGTGAGCCTCAACGGGAGAACAAAGCAAGAGGTAAAGCCTTTGACGTGCTTCGCGCTTTTGGTGTGGATGTTGTTTTCAATCCCGATTACCAGTTTTCAAACAGTGTGGAGCGCGTGGTGGCGTGGGCATTAGGTGATACTGATGAGCGTGTTGTTGTGAAAGGCAAACCGACGGCACAAGTGGCTCGCTACACTGTCAATCGTGTGCCTATGGTGAAGGATAGCCAAGAAGCGGCAGAGATCAATAAGCGGCTTTCAGAGTCAGATCGAAAACGCGATCCAGCCAAGATGGGTGAAAACAAAACTTTCACGCATTTGCAAGCGCAGTCTCGTGATGGGTTCGAACGGCTAGGTGTATTGCGAATGGATGTGGACAACCTTGGCGATCTATTCAAGGATGGGTTTTATGAGCGCGACGAAAAGGGCAACGTCATAAAGAATGATGACGGGAAACCCAAAAGCATTGCTACGCTCTCGCGCATCTCGGCATTAAGTTTTCAGATGTCGCTGTTCTTTGAAGGTTGGGTGAAGCGATTATGCGAGAAGGATGAGTACGACAACTTGATCTATGCCGTGTATGCCGGCGGCGATGATGTGTTTTTGATCGGGCCGTGGGACAAGATGCCAACATTGGCCAGCCACATCGCCAACGACTTCAAGCAATACGTTGGCGGCAACCCCGATGTGCATTTGAGCGGCGGCCTGGCGTTCATTGGCGGCAAGTATCCGGTGTATCAGGCGGCAGACGATGCGCACGATGTTTTGGAGAGCGCGAAAGATTTAGATGGTAAAGATGCGTTTGGGTTTTTGGGCGAGGCCTGGAAGTGGAGTGAGTTTAGCGAAGTGAGCGATAAATTTTATCGCTTAATCAAAATTGTAGGCAAGGATGGCTTGGATGGGCCGCAAGCGTTATTACAAGTGTTGCGCCGATTGGGGAGTGATGAGACGGAACGACATGACACAGAGAAAAAGAAACGCAGAGTCAAACTTGCCGCGATGCACGACAAGCCTAAAGAGCGCGAAGCAGAAAAGAAAAAGCCCATTCGTCCATTGTGGGGTCCGTGGATGTGGCAAGGCGCGTACCGGTTGAAGCGTATGGCAAAGCAATACGAGAAGCACAAAGATTTGTTTGACGCTTTGGAGTTGATCCATAAGGAGTTGAGTGACAAGAACTATGCCAATATCCGCCAATGGGGTATCGCGGCGCGATGGGCGCAATTGTGGGTGAGGGAGAGGGGTGACAGGGGTGATGATTAAGTCAGACGGTTTTGCTCCAAAGTGGGTTTTAGATAAAGCCGAAAACTGGACTGAGGGCTCGCGTTTGGATTTCAAACGCGGGCTATACGGTCACCTAAAAGAGCACAAACGGTTTGAGTTTGCCAAAGACTTAATCGCATTAGCTAATGTTGCGCGCCGTATCGATGACCTGTGCTGGATATTTTTTGGTGTGGAGGATAAAGAGCGCCCTCTCGTTGACATTCGCGACACAATTTTCGAGGAATATACACGACCGCACTGGAACAATCCACAAGTGCCTTTGGTCAGGAAATTAGAGGATATAGAAGACGATCTCCATCAAGATGCCCAACATTTAATAGCTCCTGTTCCGCCAGAGTTTCATCTTGAATATGGCGAAGTGAATGACAAGTTTGTGGCGTTTTTGGTTGTCGAACCGAGACCTGAAGACCCACCTTTTTGCCTCAGGCAGTATGGAGAAGACACCAAAGGCAGGCGATTTAAGAAGGGAACAGCTTTTATTCGCAGAGGCTCATCAAGCGTGCCAGTTGCCGAGGCAGAGAAAAGATTCCTCTTGTCAGCAAGCGAAGCGGACTACCTCCGCCGTGAGCATTGGCAATCACTTATATCGAGTTGCAAAGAGGGCTATTTCTATGAGTGTCAGCATCTTTCACCGCAATTTGAACCGAAAACAGAAAATAGCACAGCAACTGCCTTTGCTTCTGTCCTGAATGCTTTAGATACTAACAAAAAAGTCACATTAATTAAAGGCCATGCTGGCACAGGCAAGACGGTTTTATTACATCGAGTTGCATATCGCTTAGCCGATCAACATTTAGAGTCAGTAACCGAGCGAATATATTGGGGGCAATCCGCCAAACCTGATAATGATTACATTGAGCAGAATTTGGCAAGTCTTGAGGTTGCAACATCGCGCATAGTTCCGGTACTGTGCTCATTACGTGGGTTATCTCTAAGCAAGGTGGACGACTTCAATCAAATTTTGCTTGCTCACATTCGAGAGAAAAGCGGGAAGCAATCTATTCGCTCATTAGAAACCTTGTGGAACATAAGAGGTTCGAGTTGGGTGATTTTGCTAGATGGGGCAGATGAGTTAGGTAAACCGCGAGAAGTAGCCGATAGTGTTTTGTCTACTTGGGTAAAAACTTTGCCGCCCAATGTCCAAGTAGTTATCACATCGCGTTTAGATGTATCACAGGGTTCGGTGGATGAAATGGTCGCACTAGCGACTCTTACTGTGCAGGAAGTATTAGATTTGCTTGAACGTCATTTTGCGCGTTTAGGTCTTACGGTTGATAAGGCTGGTGATGTAAAGAAATTGGTGTTGGCTAACCCTGACGTAGTGAAGTTGGTGAGCCGCTTAAGAGCGATGGATGGG
Organism: Chloroflexota bacterium; assembly: GCA_016213135.1. Lineage (GTDB taxonomy): Bacteria > Chloroflexota > Anaerolineae > Anaerolineales > VGOW01 > VGOW01. The sequence continues at coordinate 27,474 of JACRBQ010000080.1, forward strand.
TTGGTGTCCACGTGCAGTGCGCCAACACGCCAAAACGAGTTTATTGACTTTGCCTTGCCAAGAAGCCCAAATGATATACCGGTAGTCGAGGCCACGCACCCTGATAGTATAACCTCCACGCCAAAAGATTTACAAGACGCGGCTGGTGACATTCCTATAGCCAAAGTAAATGAGGGCGATGGAAGTCATCTTTCTCAAGAGGTAGAGAATGAAAAAGATGATGATCTGGCGGATGTGGTTGCGCCCTTATCGTTGGCGCAATTGTTAATAGGGATTATTTCTGAAATGGAAGAACAAGAGAAGAGGCGTCGCTCCAACTTTGCCAATATGGGGCGTTTTGCTGAAGATGCACATGTGGCGCTACAACGAATTGCGTGGGGTTGTGAGTGGAATAACAACAGTTTTGATATGGTGGACTGCGAAGAGAAAGGTTGGTGGAACAGCGACACACGATATTGGAACGAAGATATTGGTTTTGTTTATCGCACAAAGCAGCGCTTCTATGCGTTTGTTGTTCCAATTCTTCAGTGGTTTCTTGCTGCCGAATTTGCATATGATGACGAAAAAGACATTCTTCGCCAGAAGTTAGAGCAACGTGATTTGAATCGACAAAGCACCAAATCCGTCGTGTATTTGGTAGATGAACTTCGCGGGCTGTATGGTCGCGATAAACTATTCTCGTAAAAGGAGAACTCTATGCCTAATCAAGAAGTGATCAATATTATGAACGCCGATGAGTCGGGCAAGCAAATGGTTGAGTTTGCCAATAAGAAAGGTGAGGAGTTAAGCCGCGATTTGAAGCGCGCGCAAATCCGCAGTATCTTCGCCGAAGCGCGCAAGGTGCAGGCGCAGTGGGGAGTTGGGTCGGACGCATCTATGCGTAAATTGAATATGCTCAAACCGAAGTTGTTTTATCAAGCAAAGCGCAACCCCAGCGTTGACCCGTTACGCGCAATTTTGGCGGATGCCATTGATGAAGTGGCAAAGGAATCTGACCAGAAGAAACGTAGTGAAAAGTTTGAGCGCTTCATGGATTTGTTTGAGGCGATTTTGGCCTATCACCGCTATCATGGCGGCAACTAGAGAGGAGAATCAACAATGGTCGACAACATTAAATTACATGGCCGCATCTTCATCACCGCCGATATTGAAGTGGTGACGGGGTTGATCATCGGCGGCAACGACACCGGCTTGGAGATTGGCGGGGTGGATAAGGTGGTGATACGCAACCCACTCAATAAACAACCCTATATCCCCGGCTCCAGTCTGCGGGGCAAGATGCGCTCACTGTTGGAGAAGAAGTTGGGGCGTGAACAGAATCATCCGATTGGTCAGAATGTGAGAATTCACAGTGTTCACAAAAAAGGCGATCCCTACACCGAGATTTGCCACATCTTTGGTGTGGCGGGTGAATTTGCTGAACACCCGGCGTTGTTGATCGCGCGCGATGTGGCGTTGGACAAAGATAGCGTGGAAGCGCTGGCGAAGATCAAGTCCAATTTGCAGTTCACGGAGATCAAAACCGAAGTGGCGATTGATCGCGTGACTTCGCAGGCCACGCCGCGCACGTTAGAGCGCGTTCCGGCAGGCGCGGTCTTTAGCCCCGCCGAGTGGGTTTTCAGCGTTTACGATGAAAGCCACTTCGATCATTTGAAGACGGTGATCGAAGGGCTAGAAATGCTGGAGGATGATTATTTGGGCGGCGGCGGCTCGCGTGGTAGCGGCAAGATCAAATTCAAAAACGTAAAAGTGTCTGCCAAGTCCAGCAGTGATTACGGCAATCCACAAGATTTCGACAGGCCGATTCCTGATGTGAGGGCGTTGTCTGGGATGTCGGTTGGTTTGACGGAGTGGGCGCAAGGCAAAATTGAAATCAAAGCGAGTTAGACCTGACAGGTTTTGGCGAACAAGGCTCGCAAACCTGTCAGGTCTTGGCGAAACGAGGTGAGATATGCAAGTTGAGGCGTGGCATATCACGGGCAACGGCTTCCATTTGGGGCGGCACGGGTTGGGACAAGAGGAGAGTGGCGTTCACTTCCCATCCGATTCGTTGTTCGCGGCGATGGTGGCGCGACTGGCAGAGTTGAAGGGCGCGGATGATGTTGCATCGTTTGTGGCGAAGATGCGCGACGACTTGCCGCCGTTTGTGATCTCGTCTGCCTTTCCGCGCGCGGGAAATGTACTCTTCTTCCCAACGCCCTTGGCGCGATCTTCGGGTGATCTGCCAACAGGTGTGAAGCCGAAAGAGTTAAAGAAGGCGAAGTTCGTCTCGCAGGAAATTTTTATGGCAATGTTGAAGGGTGAGTCGTTGATGAATTTCACGGAGCGAGCGATCAAGTTGAACGACGGCAAAGCCTGGGCGCTGCCTGAAGAGAATTTGCCTGAGCAGGTTGTTGAAGATGAAGGATTATGGAGTGTGGAGCGCCGTCCGCGCGTGGCGGTGGGACGCGCCGATAACCGTTCGCAAATCTATTTCACCGGGCGCACCGTGTTTCATCAAGAGTGCGGGATGTGGTTCGGCATAAGGTGGTTGAACGGCGACGACGAAACGAAAGCATTGTTCGAGACGTTGATGCGCGATTTGGGTGCGGCGGGTTTGGGCGGCGAGCGCAGTAGCGGCTTTGGCAAATGTGAGATTGAGAAAAAATCCGAACTGGCGCTTGACGATCCTAAAGGTCTTTGGATGACGTTGAGTCGCTATTTGCCAAAAGAAGAGGAGATGAACGGCTTTAATATTCGCGCCGCTTATGCCATTGAGACGGTGGGCGGTTGGGTCTATTCATCGGCTGAGAAGAATCAACGACGCAAGCCCGTGCGGATGTTGACGGAAGGCAGTGTGTTTGGCAGTGTGGGGCGCGATGCGCCCGGGCAGATCGCCGACGCGACACCGAAATATGGCAGCAACAAACAGCCGATGTTCCATAAAGTGTGGCGTTGCGGCTTGGCGTTGGCGGTCGGTATCACGTTGAAAGACGGGAGGTCGGCATGACAGTCTTTGAAGTGACGTTGAAGACGTTGACTCCGGTGCATATTGGAGATGGGGACGAACTACGGCAGGATTTTGATTTTGCAGTGCGCGGCGGGCGTACATATCGCTTGAACGAAGAGGCGGTGCTTGAGTCGAAAGAAGCGCTGTTGATTTCTGATCGCGGTGGTCAATATCCGCTGCCAGCCACATTGTTAAAAACCGACGCGGATTTCAACACCACATCGTTCTTTCGTTATACGCTCTCCGGCATTCCACGCTCAAGGAAGTCAGATGCGCGGGTGAAGTCATTGATCAAGGATGTGTATGATTGTCCCTACATCCCCGGCTCGTCGCTTAAGGGCGCGTTGCGGACGGCCCTGGCTTGGACGGGCTGGAATGAAGTGAAGCCGAAGCTAGATCGTGGGGCGATTGGGCGAAGCCGCAGTTGGGCAGGGCAAGGCTTAGAGCGCAAGTTGTTCGGTCCCGACCCCAATCGCGATCTTTTACGGGCATTGCGCGTTTCGGATTTGGCAGGACTGACGAGAGCGGGCGAAGGAATGATGCTGGTCAATGCGCAGGTGTTGACGAGAAAGAGCGCGGGGTCGCCGGTGGAGTTGGAAGCGATTAGGCCGGAGGTGGCGCTCAATGGATCGATCACGATAGATGATGTGCTGTTCACGTCGTTTGCCGAGCGCGAACTGCATTTTGCTAACCGCGAACATTGGCTAAGAGAATTGATGGCGCGGGCGCAAAAGCACAGTTTTGCTCGCCTTGTAAAACTGGCGGAATGGTATGAGCGCGGGGAAGGCTACGAAGCTATTGCCAAGTTTTATGGCCAGATGCTGAATGCCAAAATAGGCGCTAATGCGGCCTTGATGCAAATTGGCTGGGGAGCAGGGTGGGATGGCAAGACATTGTGGACTCATTTGCAAACAGACCCACAGTTATTTGAACAATTGGTGAACGATTTTAGAATGCACAAAGCGACAAGGGAATCACCGCCGCGCAAGCCTGGCGATCCGTTCCCGCGCTCAAAACGGACGGCGATGGTGGTTAAGGATGGCGCGGCAAAGGCGGCGGCACCGCTCGGCTGGGTGTTGGTGGAGTTGAAGGAGAAAACCCATGGATAAATTGTGGCGTTTGCTTGGCAACTATGTTGATAGTGGGCGCGAGACTCGGAAGGTTGATTTGAAGCGCGAGATTGAGATGAAAGCTGGCGCAGGGAAATTTGCGAAAGATGTTGCGGCGATTGCCAATACCATAGGTGGAACAGGTTACTTGATTATTGGTGTTATAGATCTCAAAGAACGCAAAAGCAATTCCCCTGACGATTATGTGACGGGATGGAATGTCACTGACCTTGATGGTTTTTCACGCTGGGTTAATCAGTCTTTGTCAAATTACTGTAATCCTATTCCGCGAATCGAAATTGAAGAAATGACACACCCTGTTTGCGGCAAAAAGATTGGGGTAATTATCATCCCCCGTTCCCTTGATTGCCCGCATGAAATTATTCGAGATGGAGATGGGATTACAAAAGGGATGTATGTTCGGCGTGGCGCAGATACTTTCACGGCTAGTCGCGAAGAGCTTCGCGCTATGATGGGCGGCACTGATGTACGCATTGTTCTCAATTTTCTTCAACCACTTACTCAATTGAATCGTGAACAGATCGGGCAATACCTAAATGCGCGGGTGTATGAAGTACTTGAGCCGCGAAGTCTTCCGATTCGGCTGGACGAAAATTTGTCTTTTGTTGAGCAGGCGAAAATATTGTTAAATGAAACTGGCTTAACTCCCGAAGAGTGGAGAACGTTGCCATTGATTGTTAATTTGCCAGGATTCTCGCCCTTGTCGTCTATTTTGTTGGCAGAGATGCAAGGTCGTATGAGCCGCTTGCCCCACATTATAAGAATGCGCCCCACTCCTGCTGATCGCACCATCTTTGAAGTAGCAGAGGTGATCGCTTTGCAAGATATTCGTGATAAAGCTTTGGAATGGTCGTCTGGCATATGATCCTCCTCAACTTCTCCCACCCCCTCACCCCCGACCAGCTTGAGCAGATTACGCAGTTGACGGGGCACACCATCGAGCGCGTCATCGCCCTGCCGACCCAGTTCGACCATCAACAGCCGTTCCTGCCGCAGTTGGAATCGCTGATGGCGCTGAGTGAGTTGAGCGCGCTGGAATGGCAGACGGCTTCGATCCTGGTCAATCCCCCGTCACTTAATTTCATCACGGCGCTGGTGCTGGCCGAACTGCACGGCCGCATGGGCTACTTCGCGCCCGTCATCCGCCTGCGCCCGGTGGCCGGCGCTTTGCCGCCGCGCTACGAAGTGGCCGAAGTGTTGAATTTGCAGGCGGCGCGCGATGCGGCGCGGTTGAAGCGGAGCTAACCACGAGTCAACGGATTGAACCGGGGAACGGGATGCCAACGACGATTGAAGAAGCAGAGCTGTTGAGCCTGATGTTGACGGTGCGGGCGGTGACCCCCACTCCGGCGGCTTCCACTTTTGACGCTGTGGCCCCCGCCGCTACGGCCCCCATCCCTATCCCCGCCAGCGCGCCACAAACAGCGCTGAGACGTTCCACCGGAACGTCTCTACCAGCCGCCGGTGCGCCCATTGGGGAGCGCGCGCCACAAACAGCGCAGAGACGTTCCACCGGAACGTCTCTACCAGCCGCTGACGCGCCCATTGGGGAGCGCGCCCCACAGGGGAAGGGAACCTATGAGGGGTTCGGGCGGGCGGCGCATGCCTTGTTGTTGAGCGCGGTGCGCGACAGCAACCCGGCGCTGGCCGAAGAACTTCACGCCGGCTCGGGGCCCAGGCCGTTTACGGCTTCGGATTTGATTGGGTATTCAACTCGGAAGGGGCTAGACCCGGGGCGGACCTACGGGTTGCGGTTCACGGCGCTCACCGGGCCGGTGGCGCAGGCAATTCAGTCGGCGGCCGGCAAGGGGCGGTTGGCGGCGGGGCAAGCCATTGAGCTGGCCGGGCGCGAGTTTCGGATTGAGGCGGTGGCCCCCAGCCCCCGCTTGCGCGCCGTAGAAAACGGCGACCGGAGAGGTGAGTCGTGGGCGGCGGCCACCACCTGGGAGGCGCTGTCTGCGCCGTGGTTGTTGGGCCGCGCCCAACCCGGTTATCGGCTGGCCATTCAGTTTGCCAGTCCCACCACCTTCAAATCACAAGAGAAGCACGTGCCGGTGCCGTTGCCGGGCTGGGTGTTTGGCAGTTTGCTGGAGCGGTGGAATGCGTTTGCGCCGGTGGCTTTGCCGCCGGAGGCGCGGCGCTATGCCGAAGAATGTCTGGCGTTGAGCGGTTACGAATTGCGCACCCGGCCCATTGCCACCAAGGAAGGCGGCCTGCGGATCGGCGCGGTGGGCGTGGCCCGCTACACGGCGATCAACAAAGACCGCTACTGGCTGAGCCTGATGAACCTGCTGGCCGACTTTGCGCTGTTTGCCGGCGCGGGCGCGGGCACGACGATGGGCCTGGGGCAGTGCAGGAAGTTGGAGGCTGGAAGTTAGAAGTTGAACGTCGGACGTTGGCCGTTGTTCTGTACCTTAACAACTTAATCAGGTAATACTCTATGCCACCTTTATATGTGACCGAGCAGGGCGCAAGAATCGAAATGGACAATCGTCGTGTGGCAGTGAGCAAAGACGGCGAGGTGCTGGCGAATGTGCCGATGATCCATGTGAGCGAGGTGGTGATCATGGGCAACGTGAGTCTGACCACCCCGGCGATGAAGGCATTCATGGCGGCGGGGTTAGATGTGGTGTTCCTCACAATTGACGGGGCGTATTGTGGACGGCTGATTGGCCCCAATACGCCCCACGTGGCTTTGCGCCGCATGCAATACGGGCGGCAGGGCAACGCGCAATTTTCGATGACGCTGGCGCAGCAATTTGTGATTGCCAAACTGCAACATCAACGGGTGATCTTGCAGCGCCATAACCGCGACAAGGGGGAGGCCGTCATCGCCGGCGCAATTGAATCGTTGGGGGAAGCGTTGGCGCGCGCGCCGCGCACCACAACGGTGAGCGGGCTGATGGGTGTGGAAGGGGCGGCCAGCGCGGCCTATTTCGGTTCGCTCAAGCGGTTGTTGAAGCATGATTGGAAGTTTGAGAAGCGGGCGCGGCGGCCGCCGCCCGACCCGATCAATATCCTCCTCTCGTATGGTTACACTCTCTTAACCCATACTGCCGAGGGCGCGGTGGCCGCCACCGGCCTGGATCCGTTCGCCGGTTTCTTGCACGCGGTGGAATACAATCGCCCGAGCATGGCGTTGGATATTGTGGAGGAGTTTCGTCCATTGGTGGATGGCGTGATCTTGTGGGCGTGTAACGGCGAGCAGGTTACGCCCGGTGATTTTACGAGGGGCGATGACCCGCAACGTCCGGTGGTGATGAGCGACCGCGCCCGCAAGCGGTTCATCGAGGCCTACGAGCGGCGTATGGGCGAGACGTTCACTCATCCCAAATTGAATCAGCAGCTCACGATGCGTCAATGTGTGCTGGCGCAGGCGCGGCAGGTGGCCGAGGCGATCCGGTTGGAACGGGCAGAGTTTGCGCCAATGGGTTTTAAGTGATTGCTGATTGCGCGCGGTTGATTTATGATTGGCGCATGCGATACGTGATTGCTTACGATGTGACGGATAATGCGCGGCGGGCGCGCGTGGCGAAGCTGTTGGAGCGGGTGGGCGAGCGGGTGCAGGGCAGCGTGTTTGAGGCCGATCTAAGCGACAAGGTGTTGGAGCGGCTGGCGGCGCAAATTAATAAGGTGGTGGACGTGAATGAGGACGGCGTGCGATTGTATCGTTTGTGTTCCGACTGCGCGCGCGAGGTGAGGATCATCGGCCAGAGTAAAATTGTGCGCGAGCCAACTTTGGTGATTGTGTAGCGGCCAAAGATGACTTTCCCAACCTTCCGCCCCCCCTTCTGTCTGGAATGTGTTTTGAACCAAGGCGGGGTGGGGGAGGCGCAAGGAGGAGGTGCGTGGGAGGAAATGATGATTTGTCGGGCTGAAAGATGGGTGATGTGGGAGATGGATCACGGGTTTGTGTGGAATTTCGCTCAGGCAGAATGCTCCCGCCCGTTAGGGCTTTGATGGGAGCGAAACAAAAAATGCCCGTGAGGGCATTGAGACTTGACGCTGAGGCGCAGGGTGAGGCCCTGTCGTGATTTGTAGAGCGAAACAAAAAATGCCCGTGAGGGCATTGAGACTTGGCCAGCTCCAGAAGTTGATGAGCCAGGGGAAGATTGAGGAGCGAAACAAAAAATGCCCGTGAGGGCATTGAGACCTGGGCGCGGTATGGACATTGCTTGATCCAGTTGTCTTTGAGCGAAACAAAAAATGCCCGTGAGGGCATTGAGACTTTACGCCGCTGTCAACCTGCCGAAGGGCTACCTCATTAGAGCGAAACAAAAAATGCCCGTGAGGGCATTGAGACAGCAGTTCCTTTGCCTTTGGCGCGGCAGCGGCCATTGCGGAGCGAAACAAAAAATGCCCGTGAGGGCATTGAGACGCCGGTCGTAGGGCAACGCGGGCAACGTGCGTATCAAAGAGCGAAACAAAAAATGCCCGTGAGGGCATTGAGACACCAATGTCTCTCAGCATCTTCATCCACTGCACGGCGGCGAGCGAAACAAAAAATGCCCGTGAGGGCATTGAGACTGGATGCGTTGTTCCATCGGGTTAGCCGAATCGGGCTGTCGAGCGAAACAAAAAATGCCCGTGAGGGCATTGAGACATCAGCCCCGCGTCGTCCGTCCGCAGACGGAGAACGCGGGGAGCGAAACAAAAAATGCCCGTGAGGGCATTGAGACGCCACGGATCGGCCTCGCGGATAAACCAATCTGACCACGAAGAGCGAAACAAAAAATGCCCGTGAGGGCATTGAGACACCGATCTACGTTCGCCGGCCCGGCCTGTTCGTCCAGAGCGAAACAAAAAATGCCCGTGAGGGCATTGAGACTTGATTTTTACTCTGTTAATGGCGGCCTGTAGAGCAACTGAGCGAAACAAAAAATGCCCGTGAGGGCATTGAGACCGCCTCGGTCTGAGCATAAATGAATTTTTCGTACTCATGAGCGAAACAAAAAATGCCCGTGAGGGCATTGAGACTCGACGCGAGTAATATGTCCGTCCGGCCCGGTAAATACAAGGAGCGAAACAAAAAATGCCCGTGAGGGCATTGAGACCTCGACTGTCCAGGATAAAGGTCGCCGCCTGTCTCCAGAGCGAAACAAAAAATGCCCGTGAGGGCATTGAGACTCATGCGGGTGTCCATGCTCTCGGCCCATTCGGTGGTGAGCGAAACAAAAAATGCCCGTGAGGGCATTGAGACTCCACTAACCTCGATTCTTCCTTCGGATTGATAATCCGGAGCGAAACAAAAAATGCCCGTGAGGGCATTGAGACTTTTTCTTCTTCTGCTCTCTGGCGATAATCATAATGGAACTGAGCGAAACAAAAAATGCCCGTGAGGGCATTGAGACTTTAAGGCCATAGCCACATTCGGTCAGCTGAAGTCGTGAGCGAAACAAAAAATGCCCGTGAGGGCATTGAGACTGCGGGTTGTATTCGGTTACCGCAGAAATTCCTATATCCCGAGCGAAACAAAAAATGCCCGTGAGGGCATTGAGACATTGTCATCCCATCCCTCCGATAGGGAGGACAGAATGTGAGCGAAACAAAAAATGCCCGTGAGGGCATTGAGACGTCAACGACGCGCATCACCCGCCCGTTATCACCCGACGAGCGAAACAAAAAATGCCCGTGAGGGCATTGAGACTGCGCGGCGGTTGACGCCGCCGACCGCGCCGAGGGCTGGAGCGAAACAAAAAATGCCCGTGAGGGCATTGAGACTTAGGAAGATTTTGCGGGCGGTGACTTTCCCCCCGCCCTGAGCGAACCAAAAAATGCCCGTGAGGGCATTGA
>JACRBQ010000082.1 GCA_016213135.1 Chloroflexota bacterium
GCCCGGCAGGACGTAGTCCGAGGAGGCAAAGCGGTACTGGTCGTTCTGCTCAACGCCGGCCCTCAGCAGCAGGCCGTTGTTGGCCAGTGCGCCCGACACCCATTCCTGCACTTTAGCCGCGTCCAGCGTCCACTGCTTTTCACCGTTCGCCGCGCTCGCCGTCATGACTCGCGAGGCTATCGCCGCGCCTTCGGCGTCAGTGGTCAGGTCCAGCCCCGGCGTGTTCCAGTTACTGCCGGCCGCGGCGGCGTTCCACGTCGCGCCGTCTTCCGTCCAGGCCCGCTTCACGCGGTACACGTTGAACGCACCGGCGTTGTCGGAAAAGTCGTCCGTCAGCCACAGCGAGAGCGTGGCGCTGGTGATGGTGGCATTGGCCGGAATGCCGGACAGGTCGAAGCGCAGCAAACTTGAAGAAAGCAACAAACCCCTCACGTCGCCTCTGCGAACAAAGGCCTCCGGCGAAATGCGAAAAAGGGTCTCAGTCACTAGCTGAGACCCTTTTTCGTTTCTGGCGATCCCGACTGGTTCGGCGATTACGGCTGATAGTAGACTTTCACTGCGACCCAATCCAGATAGAAATCACGAGTGGTGTTGCCGGCAATGTCGGTGATGCGCACGCGGAAGCTGCCGTCGCCGAGTTGCGTTGGAGTCCACGCGCGGCCCCAGGTGTCAGCAGAACCGCCAAGCAGGTAGGTCTTTTCGGCCTTTGCCAGCCTGGGCGTCTTCTTCGCCGCCGTCCACGTCACCCCACCGTCCCACGACAGTTCCACACACATTTTGGGATTGCCGGTCGTATTATCGGTCTTGGCGTCGAGCCGCACCTCAATGCCGCGCAGGGTGGCGCTGCCGGGAAGCGCAATGCCGAAGAGGTAGAACTGGTGCCGGTCGCGCTTGGGGCTGGTGCAACTGGTGCTACCGCCTGTGCCGCTGTTCATGTCGGCGGCAAGTACGCTATCGTTGGCATATGCGTTCGCCGGGTTGGTCTGGAAGCCGTTGTTGTCGCCAGCCTGAGTAGTTTTGGGCGCATTGGCTGAGGGATTGCGATAGCCGGTGTCGGTGGGCGCAGAGGTGGGCGTATTGGTCGGTGTGGCCGTCGAAGTGGCCGTGGCCGTGTTGGTCGCAGTAGCTGTTGAAGTAGGCGTGGCTGTCGCCGATCCTGTCCGCGTCGGTGTCGGCGTCAGGCTTCCAGTAGCCGTTGACGTCGAGGTATTGGTTGGAGTAGCAGTCGGCGATCCCGTCGGGCTTGCTGTAGGCGATCCTGTCCGCGTCGGTGTCGGCGTCAGGCTTCCAGTAGCCGTAGATGTCGGGGTATTGGTTGGAGTAGCGGTCGGCGTGTTGGTCATGGTCAGCGTTGCGGTGTTCGTGGGCGTCGGGCTGGAGGTCTGCGTACCAGTAGGGGTCTGCCAGGGTTGTGTTTGCAACGCGTAGATCGTTCCGGCGGAAGAGCCGAGGTACAGCCGCTCATTGGCGATTACCGGGGCCGACGGCCACGACGATCCATTGGTCTGGAATGCCCAGACTTCAGTGCCGGTCGTGGCGTTCAAGGCTACCAAACTGCCGTTCCGAACAGTGGCATAGACCAGGCCGTTTGCCACAGCGGGCACGGGACAGCCCGTAGAAGCCGCAATCGCGCCGCCGGTCTGGTACGACCACAGGGGCGATCCGGTCGCTGCATTCGCAGCATATAACTTTCCGGCCAATGCGCCGAAGTAGATCACGCCGTTCGCAATAGCGGGCGGGCAGTTCCCGGAATCCTCGGTTGAGGCCGTCCACAGGAGCGCGCCGGTCTGCGCATCGAAAGCACGGAAGTTGCCGCCGCCTCCGCCGATGAATACTTGGGCATCGGCAATCGCCGACGACGACCACAATGCGCCGCCGGGATTGACCGACCACTGAACAGCACCCGAAGCAGTGTCGAAACTGTAGAATCGGCCTCCCCACGTTCCGGCATAGGCCCGGCCATTGGCAACCGAGGGCGGCGCCGTGATCCCATCGTTGACTGCCGTGCGCCACAATTGAGCGCCGGTCACGGCGTCGAATGCGTACATGTTCCAATCCCCGCCGCCGACGTAAGCGACGCCGTTGGCTACTGTCACTTCCGATCCATCGGCAGGCCGAGTGAGTTGCCTCTGCCACAGCACGCTGCCTGTGGCGGAATCGAGCGCGATGACTTCGGCGGGAACGCTGTTTGACCAACCGGCGAACAGGTAGACGCGACCACCGACGACGGTGGGCGGCCGGATGTGAGGCTGTGTAGACTGATATGTCCAGCGGATGTCTCCCGTCGTGGTATCTAGCGCCCACAACTTGGCGTTATCGGTGGAGACGTAGATGGCTCCGTTGACGACGACTTGTCCCCAGACCGGGCTGCCCAAATTGCGGGACCACGCCGCTGTGAGCGGCGGCTGCAACGCGATTGCCTCTGAGGCATAGCCGGTGTGTTGCGGGCCCTTCTGCCACATCGGCCAGTCGGGCTGTGGCGTGGCCGTGTCCGTTGCAGTGGCCGTCGCGGTCGCTGTGTCCGTCGGGGTGTGGGTCGGCGTGTGAGTTGCCGTCGCTGTTGCCGTAGGCGTGACGGTCGGCGTCAGCGTCGGAGTGTTCGTCACCGTCGGCGTATTGGACGGTGTGTTCGTCGCTGTGTTCGTGACGGTCGGCGTGTGAGTCGCTGTCGCTGTGGCCGTAGGCGTGGCAGTTGGCGGAATGGGAATCGACACAGTGAGCTTGTAAACCGTCCCACACCCACCCACATTCGGATTCCAGTGCTGGACGAGTGTGTAGTATGTTCCAGTGCCGGGCGCTGTCCACTCAATCTGTGACGCCAGGCTGCCGCCGTAGTCGTCATTCGACGCCAAGAGTGTCGTGCCGTTCGTATCGTACAGATACAAATACGTGTCCGCCGAGGTACCCAGATCGAAAGTGCGGAGCAAATAGGTTGTTCCAGCCTGTGCGTTGAGTTTCACCCAGTCGGCGTCGCCCGGTCCGCTCACGTTATGCAGCTGGGTCTGGCCTAGGCTGACCGTTGACGCTGTGGCCGAGGAGTTATCGCTCTCGTAAGCATCCGGGCTGGCAACACACACTGCGGTCCCGGCAGAGTAGATGTTATTGTTATTGTCGGGCTCACCGACTGCGCCGGTCGAATCCGCCTGAGCATAGAGCGTGCCGCTGGTCTCGCTGGCCGGGCCCGCGCTCAATTTTGCCGTTGCCCCGAAACCGGATAGGTCGGATAGGACGGTCGTCAGTGTCACGGTTGCTCCGGCGGCGATGGGATCGTTGACCCAGAACTGGACACCGCCTGTGTAATCTCCCGTTCCGACTGGAACGTGATCCAAGTACAGATCGGTGAAGAAGCCATTCTGTGTGCTCAGGTTCCCTAGATTCTGGACAGCGGCTTGCACGAGCACACCGCCGCCAGGGTTGGGATAGGTGGTCAGACTGAGCGCGGCCAGATCGGGCGAGCCGGAGGCAGGCGGGGCGATGACAGCGCCCACGGCAGAGGACGGCTCGCTCGTAATGGCAACGAATGGGCCATATGGGAAACTCGTCTTCACGCCGCTGGAAATGCGGAAGGCGCCCATGCTGGCCTTGAGCTGGCCTATTCCTTCGGTAGAGCCGATCTCTAGAGGAACATCGTGAGTTGAGATACCGTTACCGTCAAGAGTCTTGACAGAGTTCAAGTTGCCGTTGATATAATATCGAACCTCGTTTCCACCGTTGAAAGTCAGCGCAACGTAGTTCCAGCGCCCGATGTAATTTGCGTCATGCAGGTCGAAATCACTGCGGGTCTGTCCGCCACACCCTGAACACCAACGCTCGAACCACAAACGGCCGTCATAGAATATCAACCAGTTGAGTTGGCCGCTTGGGCCCTGTTGTCCGGCGATTCGTCCCGAATCATTGTCCTCTGGCTTGAACCAAAACTCCACCGTGAAACTGGTCAGCTCAGCCGCATTGCATGAGAGAGAACGACTGTCGCCAGCGTTGGCACGGTTGAAACGCAGTCCATTCCCGAATTTTGCCAGTCCCCACTGAACCGAAGGATCTATACTGCAGTTCCGGCTATTGCCGCTTGAGTCATAGGCCGTCGAGCCGCTGCCCTCCTGGAAGAAATACAACTCCGCGGTGTCGCCCTCGCGAGGGGGATACCACACTTGACTCGGATCGGCGAGCGGCGTTCCGGCGCTTGCGTTGCCGAAGTACAACTGATGGCTAGTGCTATCACTTCCGCCACCGGAGATCGAGGCCTGAGAGCGGAAGAAGATATCAATTGCCGATGCTGAACAGTTCTGGACTACGCGATTCAACTCGGCGGCGTTGTTGTAAACGATCCGCAAGTCGTTGCACTTTGGAGAGGAAAGCGAGGCGGCGTAGAGATCCGCCGAAGTGGGATTTGTCCCGGAGTCGAAATGGAGGTGAATCGGATAAGCAGCTGGAAGGCTTGTGCCGCCCATGTTGTTCAGGATGACAATGTTCCGACTGTACAGCCACGCCGCATTCCACCACGGTTGGGGAGGCCGCGCGGTTGGATCTACTTTCGTTTGGGTGTCAGCATTTGCGGGGTAGTCCCCAACGTTGCCGGCAACATCGTGCGAACGGCACCGGAATTCATAGGTGTGCCCATTCATCCCGGCGAACAAGTCGAAAGTCTTGTTGGCGGGTATGCCCAGTTGCCAGTTGAGCCAGTCGCCCCGAGTGTCTCGGTATTGAATGTCGAACGAGCCAACCCCCGAGCGGTCGTCAGCGCCGCTCCAATACACCGGGAAACTATTCTCGAATGTAACCGCAGGCAATGGCTGGACAGCGCAAGTCGGATTTACCCGGTCGATTCCGAAGCGACCCCTAGAGTCGGCGGACCCTACCCCATTGGACACATATACACCCCAATACAAGTCCGCATAGTCAGCCCCGAGCGTTGTGTCATAACTGTAGGTATTGGCGGAGAGCGTCTGGTCGAGAATCGGGCTGATCGTTGGATCGGTGTTTGTGCTGACTGCCAGCCTTTGCGAAGTTGCGCGCGTCGAGTAGCCGTTCAGCATGTCATTATTCCAACTGAAGCTCACTGAGCGGCTATTCAGCCAGGTGATGTTCTGGCCGTTTGTGGGATCGACTGGCGACAGAAGGTGGGGACCAGTAGGCCGACGGTTGGGCAAGTTGTAGACGACATCCCTTGTGTCGCCGGCGTCGGGTTGAATCGCCCAGGCGAGGACTCGAACGAGGTGAGGCCCGTCGGCATAACGGAGAGTCCGCCAGAGGGGCACATCAACGCTGTTGAAGCACGGGCTGCCCTGCTCTTTGACAATATCCCACGGCCCGTTCGCCGACCCGTCGTTCGCTTCATTGACGAGCACCCGCAGGGTAATGTTCACGCCGGCATGTCCGCTCGTGCAGGCAAAGATCTTGACGTTCTCCGAGTTGGCGTCGGCTTCGAAGTGGACATCGCTGACCGTCACCCCGCTCGGCTCAACCGTGAAGTGCCAAATGTCGCTCCATTCGCTCTCGGCGTTGTAGCTATCGCGAACTTTGGCCTTGAACTCATACGTTCCCGGATTGACGCTGGAGAAGGTGTAACAAGGTCCGCCGACCCAGCCGCTGTTGTACGTGCCGACCGAGGCTTTGGCCTCGAACTGATAGCCTGTGATTCCATCCCCGTCCGGATCTCCCTGCGCCTGAGCGCAAAGTTGGGGCGGACTCCCGATGGTGACATACCAGTCATACGTTGGGTTGGCCACCAGCGTAGGCCGATTCGGGGCGTGATTGGCCGGCTGAGGATTCCCGTTGAGGGTGTACGTTGTGCCGCGTGTCTCGGGCCTGATCCAGGAAGTATCTGTCGTGTCTGCGACCTCGACCACAATCGCGTGACTTCCCGCGCTGTAAGCACTCGTATTCCAATCGTAATAGAACTCTGGCGCGCCGATTTCGTAAAGAACGCTCCCGTCTATCTTGAGCCGCATCGCCCGGAAGTTTGGATAGCCCTGGACGCGCGCGTGAATGCGAACCGGGTTTGCATTGGAAGGCGACGGCGGGTCGAGTGATAGATCCGTAATGTGACTGTTCGCGCCGGGCACTGTGACCTTGACCCAGATCCGCGGCCCGAAGAAAGTTCCTTGCGGATTACGCAGTTGCCAATAGCCCACGTGATCGCCCACGGAATTGGGAACAGTAATATTGATGCTGATATTCGCCAGAGCGTTCGGGGCCGTGTTCGGAACGCTCGCCGGGCTGGTGGCGTTCATCTGGTCGCCGTTGACGAACACGAGTTTGTAGCCAGCGTCCCACGTTGAAGCTCCTGTGTTCCTCAATTGCCAGGTTTTGGTCGTTGATGTGCCGCCGGGGAGAACAGTGCCGTCGGGGAGGGTGACGTCGGAGAGGAAGGAGGCATCGTCCGATGTGGGAGGCGGTGGGGGCGGAGGCGGAGGCGGTTCACCTGGAGGCACAACTCCGCCGCCAACGTAACGGAGGTTGTTAGGCATGGACTGATTCCATGCGGTCGTCTTACCCGGCCGGTGAGGGGCATCGCCAATCCATAGCCAGGCTCCGGATTCTCCCCACTGGCTAGTGGCCAACGGGTCCGGGATTGAACCGTTCCATTCAGCCCAGCCAAATGGGTCCACATATTTGCCATTGTGCAACACACTGAAGTGGAGATGGGGTCCCGTGCTCGTGCCCCCGTTTGTGGTGTCTCCCGACAGAGCTATGCGGTCGGTAGCCGTGACGCTTGGCCAAGTCTGAATGTGGTCTGGATTCTCAGAGTCGGCCTTCAAGTGAGCGTAGAGGGTCTTATAACCATCGGGGTGTGCAACCACCACGATGTAGCCATAGCCTGCCAAATCCAAACCACCGGGTAGCGATGCTTTGCATTGGCTTGTCCAACCGGCGCATTCCACAGTGCCACTTGCCGCCGCGTAGACCGACGTATTGAGGGGCATTCCCCAATCGTAACCTTCATGACCATCATACCAGCCCCATGTTTCAGCAGTGATAAATCGATAGCCCGGAGCAAACAGCTGCTTGCAGTTTTCAGCACTGACAGTGATAGGGTTCCCATTGTCGGCGCATTTCCCGTTGAACGGCTCCGCCTTGTCCAGATAGGTCCACAGAACGCCGTCTTTATTAACTGCTTTGCTATCTTTGTAATACCATAAAGGCTGCGTGTGGTCCATCATAGCCGACATGTCATACCACCAGTCAATGTTAGCCGGCATATACAGAAAGGGAGTTGCAGTTGTGGCATCGAGCGCAGCGGTTGAAGTTTCAGTCGCAAGGCTGGTGGCTGATGAAGAAGCGGTGGGGGTGGCAGTAGCCGCGTCTTGCGCCTGCGCTATTGGCCAGGCACTTGGGCCGAGGAGCGAAAGCAGCACACCGAGGATGAGGGCGAGGGAGAGCGGGCGAGAGGCGGTCATTGTTCCTCCAGTAAGGCATTGGAGCGGGCAGCAAGCGTGATTCAGGAATCATGTTACGCTTCTTGGGGATGATATGCAATAGACAGGTGTACGATGTTTATAGACAATTGTACTGAATCCCGGCGCGGACTATGGTTTGCCGATGAACATTATCCCCATTTGTCAGTGACGTTAGTCACTGAGGGCAGACCCTCGTTCCGCCTATACTGGTTGTGCAATCTATCCAACAAATCGGGAGGGCTTCTATGAGACGTTCCGCCGGAACGTCTCTACCGGCTGCGGTTGTGCAATCCAGCCAACAAATCGGGAGGGCTTCTATGGCAAAAGGCCGGGTGGAGATCGATGATAACCGCTGCAAGGGGTGCGCCTTATGCACCACCGCTTGTCCGCAGCATGTGCTGTTTATGGCTGATGATCAGCTCAATGCGCGGGGCTATCATCCGGCCCTGCTTGAAGACCCGGACGGGCATTGCACCGGGTGCGCGTTGTGCGCCGTCATCTGCCCCGATGCATGCATAAAAGTGTACCGCTATGTAACCCGGCGATCCATCGCCGCTAGCCTGTAGCAGTGGGCTGCCGGTTGTTGGCCCGGGCCGCAGCCCCTGCCGACAGCCGGCGGCAACTTGCTCACAACTTCCCACCATGAAGCAACTTCTCAAAGGCAACGAGGCCATGGCCGAGGCCGCCGTGCGGGCCGGGGTCGAGGCGTATTTCGGCTATCCCATCACCCCGCAAACCGAACTGCTGGAATACATGTCGCGGCGCATGCCCGAGTTGAACCGCGTTTTCCTGCAAGCCGAAAGTGAAGTGGCCGCCATCAACATGGTCTACGGCGCGGCCTGCGCCGGCACGCGCGTGATGACCTCCTCCTCCAGCCCGGGCGTCAGCCTGATGATGGAAGGCGTGTCGTACATCGCCGGGTCGGAAGTGCCCTGCGTTATCGTGGACGTGATGCGCGGCGGGCCGGGCCTGGGCAACATTGCCCCGGCGCAGGCCGATTACTTCCAGGTGGTCAAGGGCGGGGGCCACGGCGATTACCGCCTCATTGTGTTGGCCCCGGCCACCGTGCAGGAAGCCATCGATCTCACCTACGAAGCTTTCGACATCGCGGACAAATATCGCCACACGGTGGTGATACTGGCCGATGGCAACGTGGGGCAACTGATGGAGCCGGCTGAACTGCCGCCCATGCGTCCCTGCGATCCGGGTCGGGCGCGCGCCCCCTGGGCACTTACCGGCGCCGCCGGCCGCCGCAAAAATATCATCAGCTCCATCAACCTCGTCCCCGAAGTGGAAGAGGAATTCAATCGTAAATTGCAGGCCCAGCTCGACGTTATCCGCCGGCACGAAGTGCGCTATTACGAATATGAAACGGTGGATGCCGAGTACGTGGTGGTGGCCTTTGGCACCGCGGGACGCGTGGCGCAGACCGCGGTCAAGCAGGCGCGGGTGCTGGGGTTACCCGTGGGGCTGTTCCGGCCCATCAGCCTGTTTCCATTCCCCGAAGAGCGGCTGGCCGAATTGGCGCAGCAAGCCAGGGGTTTCCTGGTGGTGGAGATGAACGCCGGGCAAATGGTGGAAGACGTGCGGCTGGCGGTGAACGGCCAAGCGCCGGTGCGGTTCTATGGGCGCATGGGCGGCGTAGTGCCCCTGCCCGACGAAGTGCTGACGAGCATCCGGCACATGACCGCTAAACAGGAAGACTATCGTTAGCGGCCCGCGCTGCCGAATTGAAATGGAGTCGACCCATGACCATCGTTGATGTTGCCACCGAAGAACTCGTGTACGAACGGCCCGACGCGCTGTCCGAAACGTTTACCCATTATTGCCCCGGCTGCACCCACGGGGTGGCCCACCGCCTCATCGCCGAAGTGCTGGACGAATTGCACCTGCGCGAGCGAGCCATCGGCGTAGCGCCGGTGGGCTGCGCGGTGTTTGCCTACAACTACTTTGAAGTTGATTTTGCGGAGGCGGCGCATGGCCGCGCCCCGGCCATGGCCACCGGCATCAAGCGCGTGCGGCCGCAGAACATCGTATTCACTTATCAGGGCGATGGCGATCTGGCCTCCATCGGCATGGCCGAAATCGTTCACGCCGCCGCGCGGGGCGAGAACATCACCGTCATCTTCATCAACAACGCCGTCTATGGCATGACGGGCGGGCAAATGGCCCCCACCTCGCTGCCCGGCCAAAAGACCACCTCGTCGCCCAACGGGCGCGACATTGAAACCATGGGCATGCCCATCCGCGTTTCCGAGTTGCTCGCGGGCATGCCCGGCGCATCCTACGTGGTGCGACGCAGCCTGCACAACGTCAAAGAGATCAACAAAGCCAGGAAAGCCATCCGCACGGCGTTTCAGGCGCAGGTGGACGGCATGGGCTTTTCGATGGTGGAACTGCTCTCCAACTGCCCGACCAACTGGGGCATGCCCGTTGCCGAGTCGATGAAGTGGATCGAAGAGCAGATGGTCCCCTACTATCCGCTGGGCGATTACAAAGTTGCCCCGGAGTTGAAGTAGATTAGCCGCTTTGCGGAGCGAGAATCACAAAGAGGAACCATGCAATCAGAACTCACTATCTCTGGGTTTGGCGGGCAGGGGGCGTTGTTTGCCGGGCAGTTGCTGGCTTATGCCGCCATGGACAGCGGCCTGCATGTGACGTGGATTCCCTCGTACGGCCCGGAAATGCGCGGCGGCACGGCCCATTGCACGGTCATCATTTCCCACGAGGACATCGGCTCGCCGCTGGTGCGCAACCCGGCGGCGGTCATTGTCATGAACATGCCCTCGCTGGACAAATACGAACCGCTGGTGACGCCGGGCGGGGTGCT
Source organism: Chloroflexota bacterium (assembly GCA_016213135.1). Lineage (GTDB taxonomy): Bacteria > Chloroflexota > Anaerolineae > Anaerolineales > VGOW01 > VGOW01. The sequence goes on from JACRBQ010000082.1 coordinate 10,228, forward strand.
GGTGGTGAACTCCTCCCTCACCACGCGGTCGCCCAGGCGCGCCGACATCCGCGCCATCGACATTCCGGCGAACTCGCTGGCCGAGGAATTGGGCAGCGCCAGACTGGCTAACGTGATTCTGTTGGGCGCGTGGGCCGCCGCCACCGGCGTGCTGCCGTTGGAAGCCATTGAGAAGGCGCTGGCCGCGCACTTGCCTGCGCGTCACACAGACCTGGTGCAGGCCAACCGCGATGCCCTGCGCCGCGGCGCCGCCCTCGCCGGGGCGACGGCGTTTCGCGTCGGCCAACTCAACTGAACTGCGGCAGCACGCCGTGGGCCAGGGCCTCCAGCCCGTCCACGTCGTCGAGGTCCAGCCATTGCAGCATCACGCGCTGCACACCGGCCGTTGCCAACTGCCCAAGCTGCTCCACCATTTCCGGCGCAGTGCCAATCACCACCCCTGCCGCGCGCAACTCGGCGGGGGTTTTGTTTCGGTCACCGGCCTTGCGCGCCGCGTCGGCGGCATCGCGCCCAAAGTAACAGCCGGTCATCATCGAGCGCCGCACCTCGCCCGGCCGGCGATCGGCGGCAGCCAGCAGTTCGTCCAGCCGTATGCTCATCTGGCTGAATTGGTTCGGGGTCAGAAAAATGGCGTTCCACTCCGCAGCGTAGCGCGCGGCCAACGGCAAAGTTCGGGCGGCGCCGTTGCCGCCAATGAGTAGCGGCGGCCCCCCGTGTCGGGCGGGCCGGGGCAGCAACACGGCTTCGCGCAGCCGATAAAATTCCCCATCGAAATCCAACGGGCGATCATCCGATAGCAAATGGCGGATGATCCGGATGCCCTCTTCGAATCGGACAAACCGCCGGGACACTTCCAATAAGTCCCAGCCGTAGTGGGCGTGTTCACGTTCTTGCCAGCCCGCGCCCAACCCCAGCGTCAGCCGCCCGCCCGAGAGGTCGTCCACCGCGCTTGCCATGCGAGCCGTGAGGGTGGGATGGCGAAACGACACCGGCGTTACCAGCGGCCCAAACTGAAGGCGCCGGGTGTGGCCGGCGAGCCACGTCAGCGACACCCACAACTCCAGCGAGTCGCGGTCGGGCGCAGAGGCATTGGTATAGTGATCCGAGCGATACAGCCCGGCAAAGCCCAGGGCTTCCACCGCCAGAGCCAGTCGCTGCCAGCGCGGCCAGTTGAGGCCGTTTTGCCCCTCGATCATGATTGCGATATCCATTAGCTGATCTCCTCAACCGCGCTCGTTGGCGGCGGCTGCGGCCCAGACCGGGTGAGCCACAACGTGCCGCCCGTACGCCCATTCTAATGGAGAGCGGCGGTCAGGGCAATGGAATGGAAGGTTGGAGGGTTGGAGTTGTGGCTTGACTTTTTTTTTCGGCTTAGTAGAATCCGAGGGCATGGAGATGCGGTACATTCTCAGAAGTCACTACACAAAAGGCCTGAGCGCGGCGCTGCTCAGGCCATTTTTAGTGGACGGAACGGGAAGTGCCGCCATCGCCGACCCATCCAGTTGCTATTGAGGAGGCAAGCAAATGTCGTCAAATCGTGTCACCGGCACCGTAAAGTGGTTCAATGCCACCAAAGGCTACGGCTTCATTGCCTACGAGGGCGGCGAAGACGTATTCGTCCATTTTTCGGCTGTTCAGATGGAGGGCTATCGCAAGCTCAAGGAAGGACAGGTCGTGGAGTTTTCGGTTGAGAAAGGCCCCAAAGGCCTTCAAGCTGAAAACGTCGTGATCAAATAACACACACCGGCAGCGCCAAAGCCTCCGTGGAAAACCCCACGGGGGCTTTTTTCTTGTGCGGGATGCCGGGACGATGGACGCACACGGTGCAGGCCATACCCGACACGGCGCGGTGGTAGCTGTAGGGACGTTCAATTGAATGTCCCTACTTTTGTTTCGGTGAATTGTGCGGGCGCGTCAGCGGGCGGACGAGTATTCTCGAACGTCTACAACAGCCTGCGCCGCTGCCGTCTCCTCGGCAGTGCGCAGCAGTTGCGCCGTCACGGCTTCCGTCACGTAGGCCTCACCGCAGTCGGGGCAAACGGACGCGGGCACATTCTTGATTACCAGCGTCAGGCCATCGCGCTCAAGCGTGATTGTTGTTTTACCTTCAATAGTCTCGGCCTGTTTGCAGATGACGCAGTTCACAGTTTCCTTCTTCTGAAATCAGCTTCCCATTCGTAGGGCGACGGCTCGTAAACCGTGATGACAATAGTTTGTCCGTCCCGGGCGCTGTGAGCAGCCACGACGTGTATGGGCCGCTCGCCGCGCCAGCCCAACACCAACCGGCTGGGATACGGTTTGTCGGCGGGATAGTTTTCGCCGGCTTCGCCGGTTTCCAACACGTGGCGCACGCCTTCGGCATTGATGAGCCGCTCGAACATGCGCTGCACGGCGTGTATGCGAAAGATGATGTTCAAAGGGGAGGGTGTTGCTGAAGAGAGAGGAGTGCCCCCACGGAGATTCGAACTCCGGTTTAGGCCTTGAAAGGGCCGCGTCCTGGTCCACTAGACGATGGGGGCGAATGCGGGCGGATTGTATCACGCGCCGGAGGAGTGGGTCAAGGGAATTACGATTTCAGATTGCCGATTGCGGATTTAACTTCGGCGGCGATGGCCTGCACCAGGGCCTCTTCGCTGAGGTGCCGGCCCGGCGGGTGCGGGGTGTCGCAGTAGCGGCAGAACTCGTCGGCGTCGGTGGCGCGGGCAAAGCCCCACTGCCGGCGCATGTCGAGCAGTTTGGACACCTGCTCGGGCGGCAGCGGAACGGCGCCGCCCAACATGCGAGCCAGGGCCACGATTTTTGCGGTGTGTTCCAGCGTCTCAAGTTTAAGGTAGGCGTCCCACAGGGTGGGGCCGACGGTGAGCGTGCCGTGATAGGCAAGGATAATGGCGTCGTGCGTTTTGACGAGCTGCGAAATGGCGTGTTGGTTTTCGACGGACGCGGGCGTGGCGTACGGCGTGGTGGGGATGGGGCCGAGGATGACCACGGCTTCGGGGATGGTGCAATCGGTGAGGGCCACCCCGGCCACGCTGAGGGCCACCGAGGTGATGGGGTGGGCGTGGATGACTCCGTTGACGTCGGGCCGTTGGCGATAGGCCTCGAGGTGCATGAGCAGTTCCGAGGTGGGCTGGAGGCCGGGGGGCGTGGGGGGAACCA
>JACRBQ010000088.1 GCA_016213135.1 Chloroflexota bacterium
AACGCCGTGGTGGCCCACACCTTCGGCGGGCAGATGATTTTCATCCTTGACGCTCACGCCAATGCGAACATCACCGGGGCGGCCCTGCTCACGCGCATCGGCGATGGGGCGCGCACCGATGTGGTGGATGCCGACTTCACCTCCGGCCCGACGATTGAAGCCCGCGTGACGCGCGATCTCCAGGCCCAACCCATCTCGCCATTTGCCCCGGTGATCTATTCGTGGCGGCTCACCGACTCGGCCGGGCACACCCTCACCACGCCCGAACAAACTTACGTGTATGAAGACAACCGCTTCACCTGGCAAACGGCGGGGCGGGGCGCTATTGTGGCCCACTGGTACAGCGGCACATTGGCCTTCGGGCAAGCCGTGGCCGACACCGGCTATCAGGCCCTGGGGCGCGTCAGCCGTTTCATCGGCGCTACCCCGCCGGCCAGGGTGGATGTGTACGTATATGCGACGTTGAATGATTTGCAATCCGGCTTGCGGCTGGGCGGGCGGGAGTGGGTGGGCGGCCACGCCGACCCGGCCCTGGGCGTGGTGCTGGTGGCCGCCTCCCCCGATCCCAGTGGAATCAGCGGCCTCGATCGCGACCTGCCGCACGAGTTGGCCCACGTCATGATCTATCAAGCCGTTGGCCCCGGCTACGACAAAATGCCCGTGTGGCTCGACGAGGGCCTGGCCGTCAACAGCGAGCTTCAGCCGCAGGCGCAATATGCGCTGGCGCTGGACGAGGCCGCCGGCAAAAATGCGCTGATGAAGCTGGACACCCTGTGCAGTTCCTTCGGCGTGGATTCCGGACAAGCTTTACTGGCGTACGGCCAGAGTCAATCGGTGGTGCGATATATCCTCGACCGCTGGGGATCGCGGGCCGTGGCCGACCTGCTGGCCGCCTACCGCGATGGGGCCACCTGTGAGGGCGGCGTGCAACGGGTGCTCAACGTGACCCTGCCCGAGCTGCAAGCCGACTGGCAGCGCGACGTGCTGGAGGCCAGCCCGCTGAGTAACTTTTTACGCGGCCTCGGCCCGGCGCTGCTCGTGTTTGGCCTTCCGGCGCTCGTCATCGCCGCGCTCATTTTCGTGCCGAAGAAAAAGGGACGCAGATGAACGCAGATAAACGCAGATAAGCTGATTGATCGGCGTTTATCAGCGTGTATCTGCGTCCAATATTGCCATGACTACTACGGCTCCAATCCTCATCTTCGACCTCGAAACCCAGCGCCTCGCTGACGAAGTGGGCGGCTGGAATCACATTGCCGATATGAAGCTGGCCTGCGCCGTCACCCTCGATCTCGAAACGGGGCGGTTCGCCGATTACCTCGAAGCCGACGTGGAGCGCCTGCTGGCCGATTTGCGCGCCGCCACGCTGGTGGTGGGCTTCAACGTCCGCCGCTTCGACTACGAGGTGCTGCGCCCCTACACTGGCGCGCCACTGCAATTGCCCACCGTGGATATGTTGGCGATCATTTATCAAACATTGGGCTTCCGCTTATCCCTGGACTCGGTGGCCGCCGCCACACTGGGCCACAGCAAAACCGCGGACGGCGTATCGGCGGTGGGCTGGTACAAAAACGGGGAACTACAAAAACTTCTCGACTATTGCCGCCAAGACGTGCAAGTGACCCGCGAGCTGTACGAGTACGGCCTGCAGCACAAGCAACTCAAGTTCCGCGACAAGTTGGGCCGCACCAAATCGGTGGCGGTGAGATGGTAAAATCAGTTCGTCTTCACGCTATCATTCACGGCCGGGTGCAGGGCGTTTACTTCCGCGACAGCACCCGGCAAACGGCCAAACGCCTCGGGCTGACGGGCTGGGTGCGCAACCTGCCCGGTGGCGCCGTGGAAGTGACCGCCGAAGGCCCGCGCCCGGCGCTCGAAATGCTGTTGGCCTTTTTGCGCGTGGGGCCGCCCGATGCCCGCGTGGATGCCGTGGACGTCGACTGGCCTCCCACCGGCGGCGAATTCGCCGCTTTTTCCATTCGCCCGTAGCCGCCACACGGGCGTTGCCCATTTTGCTCATGCGCCAAAACACCGAACCCGTTGCCTGGACCGTCCTCTTTTCCTCATTTGCCGTGTTTGTTGCGCTGGTGGTGGGCGTGGTGTTCGGCTTGCGCTGGTTTTTGTTCGATAGCGAAGTCAGCCAGAATGCCTCCGTCACGCTCATCTCCGGCACGGTGCTGCTCACTCGCCCCGGCGCCGCATTGCCCGAGGCCGTGGTGCAAACCATCACCGGCCTGAACGAAAGCGCGCAGATTGACAGTGAGGCCGGGTCGCAGGCCAGCGTGGCATTCACCTCGCCCCGCACCGATACGCCGCTGGGCGATATGCAGGTGTATGGCAGCACTCTCGCCAACCTGGACTTCATGCGGTCGCCGCGCTTCGACTGGAGCGTGCGCCCCAACCGCATTGCCATCAGCGTCACACGGGGCCGGGCGCGGGTTAGCACGGCAGTCGGCGTGTCGCGGCAGGTGATCATTTCGGTGCAGACGCCGCAGGGGCTGGTGGTGTTGGAGCGCCCCGGCAGCTATTCCATCGACGTGACCGAGGCCATCACTGCGGTGGCGGTTCACGATGGGGCGGTGACGGTGATCGCCCAGGGTTCGGCGGTGATACTAGCAGCCAACGAGCGCACCACCGTTCAGTCGGGCGAAGCGCCCGCCGGCGTGCTGACCGGCGCGCGCAACCTCATCGTCAACGGCGATTTTGCCACGCCCCTGTCGCCCGATTGGACCACCTTTAAAGACCGGGCCGACCCCGCCGATGTGGAAGGGCAAATCGATCTGGCGCAGAACGTGGGCCGCAACGCGGCGCACTTCATCCGCCCCGGCGACAACTGGGGGCGCGTGGGCATCCGGCAAAAAATCAACCGTGATGTGCGCGGCTACAACAGCCTGAGGCTGCACGTGGCGGCGCGCATCCTCAGCCAGAACGTATCCAACTGCGGCTCGCTCGGCTCGGAGTGCCCGCTGATGATCAAGCTCGAATATACCGACGTGGCCGGGGCCAGCCACGAATGGGTGCAGGGCTTTTACTATTTGAGCGATCCCTCCAACTCGCTGCCGCTGCGGTGCGTCACCTGCCCCCCGCCGGGCGGCGCGCACCAGCGCATCCAGCAGAACGTGTGGTATCTGTACGACTCGCCGGAGTTGATTGCCCTGTTCGCCGCCAGCGGCCAAACCCCGGCCACCATCACCGCCATTTCCATTTACGCCGAGGGGCATTCCGTCGAAAGCTTCATCTCCGAAGTTGAATTGCTGGCGGGAGATTGATGAAGGATGAAGGCGGAAGGTTGAAGGCGGAAGGGGGAGGGATGAAGACGGGGAACAAATTCATCCTTCATCCTTCATCCTTCATCCTTGCCCTTCCCCTCGCGGTCTACTTTGCCCTTGCCCTCCCCCGGCTAACCCTGCCCGGCCTGCACAACGACGAAGCCGCCGAAGCGGGTCTGCCTGCCGGCCAGATTCTCGACGGGCAACCCATCTCGGCCTTCCGCGACGCGGGACTGCCGCTCGGTGGGCGCATCTATCCGCTGATGGTGCAAGACTACATCGGCGCGCTCAACGTCTACCTCGTCCTGCCGTTCTTCGCGCTGCTCGGCCCCACCGTGGTGGCGCTGCGCCTCTACACCGTGCTGGTGGGCGCGCTCACGCTGCTCTGCACCTATGGCTTTGCCCGGCGGGCCTTCGGCACGCGCCCGGCATTCATCGCCGCGCTGCTGCTGGCCGCCTCGCCTTCGTTTATCTTTTGGCAGCGGCAGGGCGTGCTGGTCATGTCGCTCACGGCGGCGCTGGCAATGGCCTGCCTGTGGGCCGGCGCGATCTGGGCGCAGAGCAACGCAAAAACTGCGTGGCGTTGGGCGGCGCTACTCGGCCTCCTCTGCGGCGCGGGCGTGTACGCCAAGCTGCTGTTCGTGTGGATCATCGGCGGGGTGGCGGGGGCGCTGGCGGTGATCAATTTGCCGATAGTTATTCGCTATCTTTTTCAAAACATCAAACCCCGCCCGAAGCCTCCCGCACTCCCACACTCCCACACTTCTTCCCCCACACTCCCCCGCCTCTTCCCCCGCACTCCCTCACTCCCAGACGTTTTTTCTTTCACCGCCGGCCTGCTCGTCGGTCTCTCGCCCCTCATCATTTACAACCTGCAAACCGGCGGCACGCTGGCCTCGGTGGGCGGCAACCTCGGCACATCGTTTTACGGCGTGAACAACGCCGACTTTTTCGCCAACCTGCGCGGGCGCTGGGATCAATTTCAGGCCGTCACCGAGGGACGCGATCACTTGTGGTATCTCGGCGGGTCGTTTGGCAACGGCGGCTGGCAAACGGCGCTGCGGCTGGCTGCCCTGGTCATCGTGGGTCGGGCTGCCTTCCGCCGCCAGCGATCCCGCGCCCCGGTGGCTATCCTGCTCACGTTGGCGTTCGGCGTCGCGCAGAGTGCGTTCACCGTGTCGGGCCTCTTCCCCACCCACTTCGCCATCTTCGCCCCGCTGTGGCCGCTCGTCGTCGCCCTCGCCGCCGAAACGATCTTCAACCCGTTTTACGAGCCGATGTTTATGCGCCTCAGCGGGCCGCCGCTCAGCGCGTTCGGCGTGCAGCACGGACGCATCGGTTTTGTGAGCCTGGGCATGGCGGTGCTGGCCGTAGGCCTCGGCGGGCTGTTTGCGCGCGACGTGATCGTGACGCTGGACTATCACCGCGCGCTGCAGCAGAGCGGGGGGCTGGGGCCGCATTCGGATGCGGTGTACCGGCTGACTGATTTTCTGAAGGACGCTGCCGCGCCGGTGGCGGCGATGGACTGGAGCTTCGCTCCGCAGGTGCGCATGCTCACGCGCGGGGGCGTGTCGCCGGTGGAGGTTTTCGGTTACTCGTGGGACGCCGACGCGGGCTTTGCCGACCGGGTGAGCGCGGCGCTGGATGACCCGGCCACGCTGTTCGTGTTCCATGTTTCGCAAGAGACGATCTTTCCCCGGCGGGCGGCGTTTGAGGCATTGGTGGCGCAGCGCGGCGGGCGCATCGAGCCGGTGACGATCATCTCGCGTCGCGACGGCGCGCCGGTGTTTGAGGTGGTGCGTTTGAATCGCTGAGGCGCCGAGAAACTGACGACGCTGATGGGGGATCAGCGTCATCAGCCGCTTCGCGTCAGTGTTTCAGCGATTCAAAGGCCTCTGTCAACGAATGACCAGCGAATAAACGAATGCCGCGCGGCAAGCCATTCGTTTACCCGGAGCGGTTGCACGAAGCATTCGTTGACCGTTCTTCTCCCCTTCATGGCCGCCAGGCGGGGTCTCCATCGTCTGCCGAGTTGTACGTCAATCGCGTCTGGTCGGTACCGTCGGCATTCATGACGCAGATTTCAGGGTTGCCGTCGCGGTTGGAGTAGAAGGCAATCCGCGTTCCGTCGGGCGACCAGTCGGGGTCCCAATCGAACGCCGAGTTGTTCGTCAACCGCGTCTGGTCTGTTCCATCGGCGTTCATCACGTAGATTTCAGCGTTGCCGTCGCGGTCGGAGAAGAAAGCTATCTGTCCTCTACCGCCGCCGAGTCGGGAGGGTGTAGGAGATGATGTGAGGGTCGACGTGGGAGTCGGCATCCCCGTGGCAGTAGGAATGGGCGTGTGCATTGGTGTTTGTGTGGCGGTCACTGCCGGCATCGGAGAGTTGGGAATCAAAGAAATCAGTTCGCACCCGGCGAGGAGCAGTGAAGCCAGGGCAAGGACGCCAAGCACGTAGCGTTGACGTTTCATGATGTTTTCTATTGCCGCGTTATAGTGTATCCCTTTGCCTTCACTTCGTATTCGCTATCGCGCAGCAGCCGTCAACTATCTGCTAAAAACTCCTCGCCCCCACAATCTGCGGAACATCCGTCACCGTGCCGTCTTCGCGCCGCCAGGCTTCGTACGGGAAGTAGGCCGAAGCCGAGAGCACAAACGCGAAGGCGGCGCCCATGCCGGGCAGAGCGCGCAGGCGGTTGTAATAGTTCACGTACTGGCGGCCTTTGGTCGCCATGTCCGTATTGTCGGTGGGGTTCGAGAACTCGGTGATGAACAGCAGCTTGTCGGGGTAGCGGCGGCGGTATTCTTCGTACACCAGCCCGCCGGTGGCGGCAACCTGATCGGCGTCGCTCACCCAGTAGCAGTGGCAACAGACAAAATCGGCCGAGCGCACCGCCTCATCGCCCTGGCCCAAAAAGGCCCACGAGTCCAGTCGCTGACCGCTAATGGATGAGCCGGGCGACAACCCCGGGTATCCGAACTTGGCCTCGGGGAACTTGGCTTTGAGCCGTTGGGCCACATCCTTGAACCACGCGCCGAACTCTTTGCCGTCCTGCCACGAATACGTCCAGCCTTCGATTTGCAGGTTGGCCTCGTTGTGCACCTCGAAGTAGCGCACGCCGCGATTGTAAAACTGCGAGATGTCGCCCTCGACCCACGAGGCAAACTCGTCGGAGCGCACCGTGCGCCCCTGGAATGCGGCGAACAACCGCACCATGATGAACATGTTCTGGTTGATTTGCTTGAGGCGATCGACGTTCTCGGGCCGGGCCGAGGACAGCAGCTTCACGGCCTCGAGGCGGGCGGTCTGGATCACCGGGTAGTCGGCGTCGGCCATGGGGCCATCGGCGCGACCGTTGACGCCCACGAGGCATTTGCCGTACGACCAGTTGTAGCTGGGCGCAGGCGGCGGGGGCACGGTGGCCGGGGCCTGCATGTAGGGCGTGGGGTCGATGATGTCGTTGGGGAAGTTGGTCTGCCCGGCGGCGGTGGCGCCCTGCTTCTTCAGAGTCAGGTGCAGGTGGCTCCCGGTGGAATTGCCGGTGGAGTCGGCCAGGCCGATCAAATCCCCGGCACTGACCTGCTGGTTCACGGTGACGAGGTATTTCGTCAGGTGGCCGTAGATGGTCTGGTAGCCGTCGCGGTGCTGAATGCGAACGTGAATGCCGTAGGCGTGAACAGTGCCATCGGTATTCTTGCCGTCGCTGGTTTGGAACACGTTGCCCTCGGCGGCGGCGTACACGTTAGTGCCCATGGGGGCGCGAATATCCAACCCCTCGTGGCCCGGCAGGCCATAGCGCCGGTAGATGTCGGGGTTGACGTTGAAGGCCTGAGTGATGACCGGGTAATCGGTGGGCCAGAGCAGTGTGAAGGGCGCGCCGGCCTGACCGTGCGGGTCGCCGGTGGCAATGCGCGTGGCCAGTGCCTTTTGAAGGTCGTCCGGCGTGTTGGCGGTCACCACATCTAATTGCAGGTTGGGGTAGTTATCTTTGTACCATTGCACAATGTCGCGACCAAAGCCGTCGGGCGAGTTGGCGATGGTGATGATCTGGTTGGGCGACTGGTAGTTGGCTGCGGTGACCGGGTCGGGGGTGATGTTGAGGCCGAACTTCATCACAAAGTCTTTGGCGGCGGCCACCCACGAATAATAGTTTTGCTTGGGGAGCAGGATGATTTGTTTGTCAGCCATGGATGTTCTCCTTCGCGCAGATCCATCGAACACTGTGGGGGGTCAGTGGATGTAACGCCGGAGGCCCACCTCGTGGGCAATGCCAACGTCGCGCCCGGCTTCGTCGCGCCACGCCCAGCGCGCCGACTCAACGGGATCGGAAGTGGAGGCCACATATCCAAACGCAGCCCCAAGCCCGTTAACGTGCCGTAGCATACCATAATACTGCGCGTACTGCTGCGCCACGACGTTCTTTGGTTGCGATGGATTGCCGAACTCGGTGATGAGAAGCAGCTTGTCCGGGAAATACTGGCGCGCCACTTGCCACGTGTAGCCATCGTCGGGCGAGGTCATGCCTTTGTCGGTTTGCCAGTAGCCATGCACCCCCACCCAGTCGGCGCGGGCGGCGGCCAGCGCCGACTCGCTGAGGAATTGCCGCATGCCTTCGCGCACGCCGGCTATGGTGTCGCCGGGCGACAGGCCGGGGAAGCCGTATTTCTTGTAGGGCCACTTCTGCCGGTAGAGCCGCATCACATCTTGCAGCCAACTGCTGAACTCGACGCCGTTGGCCCAACTGCCGCCCAGCCCTTCCTGCGCGAGATTCGGCTCGTTGTGCACTTCGACATATTGAATGGACGGATCGGCCTCGAACAGTCGTTGCAGGTCGGACGAGGTGGCATCCACAAATTCGGAGGCGCTGACGCGCCGGGGCCGGCCGTTTTGCGAGAGGGCCATGATGGGCCGCACCATGATGAAGAGGCCCGGGTTCATGGCCCGCAAAGCGTCAATGCTGATCGTGGTGGCATGGCTCGTCAGTTTCACCGCCTCCACTCGCGCCGTCCGCGACACCTCAATATCGGGCGGCATCATTTCGCCGTCGGCCCGGCCGTGCAATCCAATGAGGCTAAAGCCCAGCGGCCAGACCTGCGCCCAGGCGTCCACCGTTTGAAACCCGAACCGCAGCCCGTAATAGACTCTGGCGTGTAATATCTCGGCCAGCACTTCCGGGGTGGGGGCGTTCATCTGCTCCACCCCAAAGCGGCGCGGGTTCTGCTTGAGCAGCGCCCACATGGCGTCCGGCCAATAGTCGGGTTGCACCAGCGTGAGCCGTTCAAATTGGGGGCGGCCCACATCGGCGTAATCGTGCGAGATCGTCACGCCCGGAAAGGTCGCCGCATACTCCAACACGGCCGACCCCCACAACACCACCTCGGCCTGGGTGCGTCCGGGCACGAGGATCAATTGATCAATCGCCGGTTCGGTCAAGGAAAACGATGAACGATGAACGGTGAACGATGAATGATGACCAGCCCTTCCGATTCATTATTCCGCATTCATCACTCAGCTGAACCCCAGGCCGCGCTCTTTGAGCGACACAAAGCGCTGCTGGCCGATGACGATGTGGTCGTGCAACGGAATATCCAACAGCCGCCCGGCCTCCACCATCAGCCGGGTCACGGCCACGTCGTCCGGGCTGGGCGAGGGATCGCCGCTGGGGTGGTTGTGCACCACGATGATCGAAGCCGCGTTCTGCCTTACCGCCTCGCGGTACACTTCGCCCACGCGGATCATGGAAGTATTGAGCGAGCCTTTGTAAACCGGCACCGTGCCCATCCAACGGTTGCGCGTGTCGAGCAGCAGCACCCGCACTTCTTCCTGCACCAGCGAGCGCATCTCGTACATGAGCAGGCGGGCGGCGTCGGCGGGCGAGGAGATGACGGGCCGTTCCTCGGGCAAGGCTGCCGCCAACCGCCGGCCCAGCTCCACCGCCGCCTTCAATTGCGCCGCCTTCGCCGGGCCGATTCCTCTGACGTGGCACAGGTCGGCGTACGACATCCGCAACAGCCCCACCAGTCCGCCGTTGCTATTCAGCAAGCGTTCGGCCAGCCGCACCGCGTTTTCACCTTTCAGCCCGGTGCGCAGCAAAATAGCCAGCAGTTCGGGAGGGTTCAGCGCCTCGGCGCCGGACTGGGCCAGCCGCTCGCGCGGGCGGTCTTCGGTGGGCATATCACCAATGCGCGGCGTGTAGGGCGGTGTCGGTTCAAGGTCGTCATTCATGCGCGGGATGATACTGCGGAAGCCGACGGAGGGCAACTGCGTTTCACGGTATAATCTCGCGGTATGCCTTTCGACCTTTCCTCTCTCCTCAACTATATTCGCATCGCCGTGGCCTTGCTCGGAGCCTTCACCGCCGCGCTGTGGTTGTCGCTGGTCATCTGGACTTTCCGCGATATGCGCCGGCGCTCGCGCGATGTGTTTGCCCAATTGCTGGCCGCGCTGGTGGTCGCCGTGCTCAACATCCCCGGCTTCATTGTGTACCTCATTCTTCGTCCCCCGGAAACGCTGGCCCAGGCTTACGAGCGCTCGCTGGAGGAAGAAGCGTTGCTGCAGGATATTGAAGAGCGCGCCAATTGCCCCGGCTGCAACCGGGCCACCCGTCCCGAGTGGCGCGTATGCCCGCACTGCCAGACCAAGCTGAAGAAAACCTGCACCCAGTGCGGCCAGTTGATCGAGTTGACGTGGAATGTGTGCGCCAATTGCGGCACGCCCGCGCCGGGGAAAGAGGGGAAGCGGGAATTTGATGCGGAGAAATAGCAAAGAAGCCGCGTGTCGACTGACGCGCGGCTTCTTTGCTATTTGCCTTGGATCTCTTCAAGCGTTGGCAACAACTTGGGTAACGGCTCTTCCCAGAGCCAGCTTACCTTTAACCAGAACCCCGGCAACACCTGCGAGCGATAGGCGCCGTCGGCCCCGACCGGCACCGGCTGATATTTGCCATCCGCGCCCATTTGAAAAAAATCTGCGCGGCGGCGGCGCGGACGCGGGTCAATAATCCAATACTCTTTCACTCCTGCATCTTCATATTCCTCAAATTTGTCTGCCCGATCACGGCTGACGCTGTCATCAGAAACGACTTCAACAATCAGGTCGGGAGCGCCGTCGAAGTACTTTTGCCCCAACTGCCCAGGGTTGTCCCGCGACACGAAAAATAAATCCGGCTCGCGCCCAGTCTCCTTCATTTTGGTCTGGGCCGGACCCGACATGAGCCATCCCAGATCGTTGGCCTCGATAAACAGTCGCAGAAGGGTGTTCAGAAAATCGACGATTTGTTGGTGGATCGGATTTACAGGCATGTAAATGTAGACCTCTCCCTTCACCCATTCGGCGTGCGTATCTTCACCCGCCCACGCCAAGAATTCGTCGTAGGTCATTCTTGGCCGTGCGCCCGGTTGGGATTCGGTGATTACTGTTGCAGGTGGGGCTTGTGTTGCCATCTCGACCTCCTTTCCATTACGGCGATTGTACAACGAAAAGAACTACTTCTTCAGCGCGGCCCGGCCCAAATACGCCGCCGTGTTGCCCAACTCCTCCTCAATTCGCAAAAGCTGGTTGTACTTCGCCACCCGATCCGACCGCGCCGGCGCGCCGGTTTTGATCTGCCCCATGTTCAGCGCCACCGATAGATCGGCAATGGTGGCGTCTTCCGTTTCGCCGGAGCGGTGCGAGGCCACGGCCGTCCAACCGCTGTGCTGACACAGGGTCACCGCTTCGATGGTTTCCGTCAGCGAGCCGATTTGATTCAGTTTGACCAGCAGCGAATTGGCGACCCCTTCTTGGATCGCCCGCTTCACCCGCTCCGGGTTGGTCACCAGCAAATCGTCGCCCACCAGTTGAATGCGCCCGCCCCATTGATCCGTCATCAATTTCCAACTGTCCCAGTCGTCCTCGGCCAACCCGTCTTCAAGGGACACAATCGGATATTTCTTGATCCACTCGCTCCAAAAGGCCACCAGTTCCGGGCCGGTGAGTTTCTTGCCTTCTTTGCGCAGGTTGTACGTTTTGCTCTCGCCGTCGTACAACTCCGACGCCGCCGGGTCGAGCGCAATGCTCACCTGCTCGCCGGGTTTGTAGCCCGCCGCTTCGATGGCGGCGAGAATGACCTCGATGGCCTCTTCGTTGTTCTTCAGCGCCGGGGCATAGCCGCCCTCGTCGCCCACCAGTGTGGTGTAACCTTTGTCTTTCAACACCTTCTTCAGGGCTTGATACACCTCTGCGCCCCAGCGCAGCCCTTCGGCAAACGACGCAGCCCCAATCGGCATCACCATGAATTCCTGAAAGTCGGTGGACTGCCAGCCGGTGTGCGCGCCGCCGTTGAGAATGTTGAGCATCGGTACGGGCAGCACGTGGGCGTGCGTGCCGCCCAGGTAGCGGTAGAGCGGCAGGCTGAGGCCGTTGGCAGCGGCCTTCGCGACGGCGAGGCTCACACCCAAAATGGCATTGGCCCCCAGCTTCGATTTGTTCGCCGTGCCATCCAGCTCCAGCATCAGCGAGTCGATGTCGCGTTGATCGAGCGCATCGGCCCCCACCACTTCCGGCGCAATGACTGCGTTGACATTATCCACGGCCTTGCGGACGCCTTTGCCCCCGTACCGCCCCTTGTCGCCATCCCGCAGCTCCAATGCCTCGTGCACCCCGGTGGACGCGCCCGACGGAACTGCCGCCCGCCCCCACTCGCCCCCGGCCAGAGTCACTTCCACCTCCACGGTGGGGTTGCCGCGCGAGTCCAGCACCTCGCGCCCGTGAACCGAAACGATCGTTGTATCCATCGGCAGTTCTCCTTTTCCGAGTGTGAATTATACCCGATGGGTCACCGCGTTTTGCGCCGCTTCGTCCTCCCCTCGTGATACAATCCGCGCATGACCGATCCCATCTACCTCGATTACGCCGCCACCACGCCGGTGGACTCCTCGGCGCTGGAGGCCATGCTGCCGCACTTCCGCGATAACTTCGGCAACCCCTCGTCCATTCACCGTTGGGGCCGCAACGCCGAAAAGGCCATCGAGCAGGCCCGGCGCGACATTGCCGCCGTGCTCAACTGCCGCCCGGCCGAGCTGGTGCTCACCTCCGGCGGCACCGAGTCCGACAACTACGCGCTGCGCGGCGCGGCGCTGGCGATGCGCGAGGCCGGGCGCGGCAATCACCTCATCACCACGGCCATCGAGCATCACGCCGTGCTGCACACCGCCCGCCAACTGGCTGAGCATTACGGCTTCGCGCTCACCGTGCTGCCGGTGGACGACTGTGGCCGCGTGCGCCTGGCCGATGTGGAGGCCGCCATCCGCCCGGACACGGTGCTGATCTCGGTGATGTACGCCAACAACGAGATGGGCGCCATCCAGCCCATCGCCAAGATTGCCGCCCTGGCGCGCGCGCACGGCGTCCTCACCCATACCGATGCCGTGCAGGCCGCCAGCCAACTCGCTCTCGATGTGCAGGAGCTTGGGGTGGACATGCTGGCAATTGGGGCACACAAGTTTTACGGCCCCAAGGGGGTGGGCGCACTCTACATCCGCCGCGACACGCCCATCGTGCCCAGCCAAACCGGCGGCGGGCACGAGCGAGGCCGCCGCGCCGGAACGTCCAATGTGCCTTACATTGTGGGCATGGCCGCCGCCCTCGGCCTCACCGCCCAGCGCCGCGAGGCCGACAACGCCCGCTATCGCCGCCTCACGGGTCGGCTCATCGAGGCTGTCACCCAGATTCCCGATGCGCGCCTCACGGGTCACCCCACCGGGCGCCTGCCCAATAGCGCTTCATTCGTCTTTCGGAACATTGACGGCAACGAACTGCTCATGCGACTCGACCTTGAAGGCATTGCCGCCTCCTCCGGCTCGGCCTGCAAAACCGGCGACCCGGAGCCGTCGGACGTGATTCTGGCGCTTGGCTTCGACCGCAGTTGGGCGCTCGGCTCGCTGCGGCTCACGGTGGGGCGGGGGACGACGGAGGGGGAGATCGAGCGAACGATTGGAGTGGTGACGAGGGTGGTGGGAGAGATGAGGGGGTAGATTGGGATTTCGCACTCGCGTTGTCGTCGCCATGTCCGGCGGCGTGGATAGTTCGGTGGCCGCGGCTTTGCTCAAAGAGCAAGGCCATGAGGTGATCGGCTTGATGATGCGCCTGTGGAGCGAGCCGGGCGCGCACACCGCTCAGGGCGATCCGGCGCACAACCGCTGCTGCTCGCCTGATGCCATTGCCAACGCCCGCTACGTCGCCGGGATGTTCGACATCCCCTTTTACG
Source organism: Chloroflexota bacterium (assembly GCA_016213135.1). Classification (GTDB taxonomy): domain Bacteria; phylum Chloroflexota; class Anaerolineae; order Anaerolineales; family VGOW01; genus VGOW01. The sequence continues at coordinate 13,517 of JACRBQ010000088.1, forward strand.
TGGTGGACGCGCAAGAGATGTTCCGGCGCACTGTTGTGGATTTTTTTGTGGACGGCTACGCCGGCGGCGTGACGCCCAACCCGTGCATGGAATGCAACCGCCACATCCGTTGGGAATTTTTGCTCAACAAAGCCCTCTCTCTCGGCGCGACCCATTTGGCAACGGGGCATTATGCGCGCGTGCGATCCGCCCTGCCCGAAAATGGTAGAGACGTTCCGGCGGAACGTCTCCGGCAGGGAGACGCCCCGGCAGGAGACGCCCCGGCAGGAGACGCCCCACCGGGGCGTCTCTACGAGTTATTGAAATCCGTTGACGACAAAAAAGATCAATCCTACGTCCTCAGCGTGATGGGACAGGCGCAGTTGCGCCACGCCATGTTCCCGGTGGGCGAGTTCACCAAGCCGCAAATCCGCGAACTGGCGCGTAAGTTCAATTTGCCGGTGGCTGAGCGGCCCGACAGCCAGGACCTGTGCTTCCTTGCCGACAACGACTATCGCCGCTTCCTCGCCGAGCATGCGCCGCAAGTGGTTCGCCCCGGCCCCATCGTCGATTCGTCGGGCAAGGTGCTGGGCCGGCATCAGGGGTTGGCGTTTTACACCATCGGGCAGCGCAAGGGCATCGGCCTCGCCGCCGCCGAGCCGCTCTATGTATTGACGACCGACCCGGAGCGCAACGCCCTCGTCGTCGGCCCGGTGACCGGGCTGGGGCAGACGACGATGCGGGTAGGGCGCATCAACTGGGTGGGGGGCGCGCCGCCAACCCGACCCTTTGAGTGCACGGTGAAAATTCGCTACAAGGCCGCCGAGCGGCCCTGCACGGTGACGCCGTTGGAGGGCAGCCGCGCCGGGGTGGCACTGAAAGAACCGGCCCGGGATGTGACCCCGGGGCAGGGGGCAGTGTTTTACGACGGCGACGTGTGCCTCGGCGGAGGGACCATTCTCAAATGACAACTGCATCGTATCTGCTAGCCTTCATCTTGCCCACGCTGTACGGCGCGGGCTTTCACTTGTGGCTGGGCGGAAGCGCCCGCCGACTGCTGCTCTATTTGCTCGCCAGTTGGGTGGGGTTTGCCACCGGGCAAGTGGTGGGCGGCGTCATCGGATTTACGATATTGAGCGCCGGGCCGGTGCATCTCGTCTCGGCCACTCTGGGCAGCGGGCTGGCGCTGTTCACCGCCCGATGGCTGGCCCAGCGCGAAGCCGAATCGCGCGGTTAGCCGGGTTCTCCGTTCTCCGGTATAATCTTGAGTGCCATGCCAACCGTCCCGCCTCCTCCTCCTGCCCCTGATGAAGCCAGCATGACGCCCGAACAACGACGCTACGTCATCCTCGGCGTCATCGTTTTGCTGCTGGTCATCGCCGGGGTGGTGGCAGCGGTGTACTTCTTGGTGCAGAACCCCACGGCCGCTTCGGTCTGGCGCGACATCTTCATTATCTTTATGGCCGTCGAGTCGCTTTTCATCGGGCTGACGCTGGTCGTCCTGATGGTGCAATTGGCGCGGCTCACCAATTTATTGCAGCACGAGATCAAACCCATTCTCGAAAGCACAAACGAGACCGTCAATACCGTGCGTGGCACGGCGATATTCGTGAGTGAGAATCTGGTAGACCCGGTGATGAAGCTGAATAGCTATGTCGCCGCGCTCTCCAAGTTCTTTGAACTCATGAACATTTTCAAAAAGTAAAGGAGTTGCACCATGGCAGACAAAGACGATAGCGACATTGGCGCTTTTCTCTCCGGGTTCATCATTGGTGGATTGGTGGGCGCGGCAGTGGCTCTCATCCTTGCGCCGCAATCGGGCACCGAAACGCGCGAACAGATCCGGCAAAAGGGTATTGAGCTGAAGGAGCAGGGCGAGGAAGCATTAACCGATGCCCGCACCAAGGCCGAGGCAGCCGCTGCCGATGCCCGCGCCCGCGCTGAAAAGATGGCCGCCGAGGCCAAATCCCGCGCCGAGGATCTGTCGAAGCAGGGGCGTGTGGTGCTCACCGAGCAACGCACCAAACTGCAAGACGCCATTCAGGCCGGGCGCAAAGCTGCCGGCGGGCAGGCGCACGATCACCCGCACGAACACGAGGAGTCGGAGGCTGCGCCGTCGGCGCCCAAGGCTTAGCGACCGTTCACAGGCCGCGCACTCACACCCCGGTTTCGCTCAGGCGAGGCCGGGGTGTTTTGTTTTTCGCGAGCGGTTGAGTTAGCCCAGCGAGGCGAAGGCCTGCGGCACGGCAGCCAGCAGATCGCGCGCGATGAGGCTGATGGGCGTGCCCAGCGCGCGCGCGGCGATCTCGGCGGCGCGGCCATGAATGAACGCCCCGGCCACTGCGGCTTCGTAAGGGGCCATGCCCTGCGCCAGCAGCCCGCCGATGAGTCCCGATAGCACATCGCCCGATCCGGCTTTGGCGAGCGCGGCGTTGGCAAACGGCTCCAGCGTTGTTCGGCCATCGGGCGCGGCAACCACGGTGAATGCCCCCTTGAGCACAACAATGTGTCCCCACTGTGACGCAAAGCGTCGCGCTGTGGCGAGGCGATCCCCTTCAATATCCTGTTTGCTCAGGCCGGTGAGTGCGGCCATTTCGCCAATGTGCGGCGTGAGCACAGCGGGGCGCGGCAATAGATCGGGCCAGCCGTCCATCGCGGCCAACAGGCGCAAGCCGTCGGCGTCGGCCAGCACGCGTAGTTGCGCGGGCGGGGCAGGAGTAAATACGGCGCGCAGGAAGTTGGCGGTAGCCGGCTCGACGCCCAGCCCCGGCCCGATGATGAGGGCGTTGGCATTCTGCAGCGCGTGGCGCACGGCATCGGCGGCGCGCTCGCCGGAGAGCGGCAGCCACGTGGCCTCGACGAGTTGCGAGGCAAGGATGGGGTGAATGGACTCGGGCACGGCCATGGTGACCAACCCGGCGCCGCTGCGGCAGGCGGCGGCCCCGGTGAGGTAGGCCGCCCCGGTGTAGTTCTGCGACCCGGCGACCACCAGCACCCGGCCAAAGGCGTATTTGTGAGCGTCCCGGCGGCGAGGGGGCAGGGCAATCGAGTCGGCTTGCGCCAACTCAAGTCGGATGTCGCTCAGTCCGGCCAGATCATCCGGCCAACCGATGGGGGCAACGATCAACTCGTTCACGAAGTCGGCGGCGGGAAACTTGTATTGCCCAACCTTGGCCGCGCCGAAGGTCACCGTGAGATCGGCGCGCAGGGTGGCGGGGTCGAGTTCGCCGGTGTCGCAGTTAAGGCCGGAGGGGCAATCGACGGCGACGACGAGCGGAGCGAGCGGAGGGCGTTGGCCCTCGCCGACGCGGGCCGCGGCGTGGCGCAATATCTGCGCGGCCTCGGGCGGCAGCGGCAGGCGCGCGCCCGTGCCAAAGAGCGAATCAACGATGGCGGTGGCGCTGCCCAGCAAATGCTTGAGCACGCGCGATTGCCGATCGTTTTCGGCGTCCACGATGAAGGCCGACTGCTCGCGCAGGGCGGCGACTTTGGGATCGGACTCGTCGAGCGGTTTGAGGGCGTAAATTTTGATGGCCGCTCCGGCCTTGGCGAGATGGCGCGCAGCCACGAGGCCGTCGCCGCCGTTATTGCCGGGGCCGATGAGCAGCAGCGCAGTGGCGGCCGACGGCGTGACGCGGGCAAGGATGGCCTCGGCTACGGCTTTGCCGGCGCGCTCCATCATGGCGGCGTAACTCACCCCGGCGGCATCGGCAGCGGCTTCGAGGCGGCGCATTTCGGCGACGGTGACGATTTTGGTGTTCATTTTGAAGTTTGAACTTTGAAGTTGGGAATTATTTCTCCCATCCGGTCTTCCGATACCACTCCACGGTTTGCCGCGCGCCCTCGTCAAACGGGGTGGGGGCCAGGCCAAGCTCGGCGCGGGCTTTGGCCGAAGACACGTTCCAGTCGTAGAACACGTATTTGGCGAGGGTCGTCGGGTAATACGGTTCGCGCCCGGTGCGGTCGGCCAGTTTCGTCAGCACTTTTGCCAGCCCCAGCATGAGCGGCGCGGGGCAATTGAGCCGGAAGGCGCTGATGCCGGCGTGTTTGCTGATGATGCGGTTGGCTTCGCGATGAGTGATCGGGTCGCCGGAGATATTATACGTCTCGCCGGGGCGGCCCCGCTGCAGGGCGGCCACGATGGCACGGGCCACATCGGGCACAAACACCGGAAAGGTGAGCCGCCTGCCGTTGTGCACCTGAATGCGCAGCCCGCGCAGCGGGTCCTCGAAGAACAGCCGGTTCCACGCGTAGCGGCCCCACGGGCCGTAGAACGCGCCGGGGCGCAGGATGATGACCGGGAATTGCAGGGCGCGATTCGCCATGCGCATCAGATTCTCGGCGTCGTATTTGCTGCGCTGATAATAGTCGTCGGGCCGACAAGGATAGGCTTCGTCGATAATGACGCCGGGGCGGGGGGTGCCGATCACGGCCACGGTGGACACATAAATAAAGCGCCCCACCTGATGTCGCAGGGCGGCTTCCATCATATTCACCGCGCCCCGGGCGTTCACGTTTTCAAACTGAGTCGGGTCGCCCCAAAAGCGGAACAGCCCGGCGGCGTGGACGACCGTCTCGCATCCGGCCATGGAGTCGCGCAGCGCCTCGGCGTTCAGCACGTCGCCGCGCGCCAGTTCAACGCCGTACGCTTCGAGGAACTCGGTGCGGCTGGTGGGGCGCACGAGGGCGCGCACGCTGTGGCCGGCCTTGACGAGCGCCGGGACAAGATGGTGACCGAGGAACCCGGTCGCCCCGGTGACGAAGATCACGTCTCGGTTTCCCACAGGTCGGCGGCAACATCGGCCAGGCCCAGGCTGATCAGTGTGGCGCGGGTGGGCCTGCCGCTGGCCGCGTCCCATCCCTGCGCGGCGTAATAGTCGGCCAGCAGCGCCGGCAAGTCGGGCACAACGCCCGCCGTGGCGCCATCGGGCAGCGGCGTGAGCAATGCTTTGGGCAGGGTATCGTTGGCGGCGGTGAGGCCCAGCCGGTTGTTGATGACCCGTTTGAGAGACCAGCCGCGTTGGCCGCAGCGCAAAAAGTCGTCGGCGGTGTAATCGAAGCCGGTGGCGGCGTTGGTGAGTTCGAGCGCAGTGCCGTAGGGCACGTTGGCGAAGATGCACAGCACCAAACTATTGTTCAGGGTGCGCCACCATTGATGCCGCGCCACCCCTTCGCCCTTGCCCGCGCTGCCGGCGCGGTCGAGCATTTCCACGCCGATCTCCGGCACCGTGCCGCCGATCTCCACGAAAAAATAGTCGCTCTGGTTGTGGCATGCGCCCCGGGGCGAGGTGGCATATACCAGCGCCATGCCGGTGACCCCGCGCGGATCGTGGTAGGCCACTTCGAGGCCGTTGACTTGCACGGCCATTTCCTCCGCCCCAAACTGCCGCGCCAGCCCCCGCGCCCCCAGCGCCAGCCAGCGCCCAAAGCCCTCGCCGCTCACGGCCATGCGGATGAGGGCCTCGGCGGCGCGGGCATCGCCCCAGCGCAGTTCGAGGCCGCCCGTGTCGGCGGCAGAGATGAGGCCACGGTCGAACATCATGAACGCCAGGCCGATGATGTTGCTCATGCTGATCGTGTCCACGCCGAGCGAGTCGCACAATTGGCCCAGGTGGGTGATGGCGCCGAGATCGTCCACTTCCAGGTTGGGACCGAAGCCTACGATGGTTTCGTATTCCGGCCCTTTGCCCTCGGGCCGCTGATACGGGCCGCCGGGGATGGTGACCTTGCGCCCGCAGGCAACGACGCAGGCATGGCAGGTGCTCACCCCGCTGAGGATGGTTTCGGCCATGCCCGCGCCCGACACGCTGCTCACGGCCTCGAAGCCGCTGCGCGAAAAATAGCGCACCGGCATGGCGCCGATGACGTTGAAATATTCCGCACCGCCGGCCGAGCCGGTTTCGCGGAAGACGTGGGTCACATTGTCTTGCCGCAGTTCCACGTTGGCCCGCGACCGCGCCGGCTTGAACACGCCGGGGTTGGCAATGGGCGGCTGCGCCGAGCCGCGCACGGCGAAGGCTTTGAGATTCTTTGCGCCCATCACCGCGCCCATGCCGGTGCGCCCGGCCACGCGCCCGTGGTCGCCGAGGATGAGGGCATAGGGAATGCGCCGCTCGCCCGCCGCGCCGATGCACGCCACACGGGCCAGCGGCTCAGACAGTTCGGCTTTGAGGCGCGCTTGTGTTTCGTAAGTGTCGGCTTTGCCCCACAGGTGTGAGGCGTCGCGCAGTTCGGCTTGCCCGTGGCGCAGCCACAGATACACCGGCGAGGCGGCCTGCCCGGTGAACAGCACGCCGTCGAATCCGGCGTAGCGAATCTCGGGACCCACAAAGCCGCCGCAGTTGCTCTCGGCCCACAGGCCGGTGGCCGGCGACAGGCCGCACACCACATAGCGGCCCACCGCCGGGCCGGAGGTGCCCGTGAGCGGCCCGGTGAGGAAGAGCAACGGGGCCGCAGGATCGAAAGCGTTGAGGCCGGGAACGAGGTGCGGGTACAGCAATCGCGCAGCCAGCGAGGCCCCACCCACATAGTCGCGCAACAGCGCTGGGTCGAGCGGCATCTCGCCGATGTGACCCGAGGACAGATCGACGGTGAGCAGGCGGGAGTGGGCGGTCATGGTTGGGCGCGAGTCGTGATACGGAGCACCGTCCGCTACCCCTTAACCGCCGGAGGAAATTCCGTGTTCACCAGCGTGGTGCATTTGACGAAGCGCAGCACGGTGGGCACGTTCTTCATCATCACCACCATGCTCCCGGTCACTTTTAGTTGGCGGGTCATCATGGCTTGCATGGCATCCAGCTTGCCCTGCACAATGCGGTTGAATACGGAATAGGGCGCGGCCAGCACGAAGGCGGCCTTTTTCTCAGCCGGGTCGGCCAGCGCGCGCGCTTCGCGGCATTTGCCGTGCCATAAATCCAAATACATGGCTTTGCTTTCCGCTTGTGCGCCTTCCGGCTCGAACAGAAACACAATGTCGCCCTCCCAGTGGACGGCAACACGGGCATAGTCGGCATCGGAATTGAGCACGGCCTGGAACGCTTTGGCCCAGGCGTCGCTGGGAAACGGAATGGGCATCGGTCACTCTCCGGGGGCGGGATGCAGGGATTATGCGGCAGAGGGGGCCGGGTGTCAACGGATTGCCGCCTGACGAATTACGGCTTACAATGCAATTGATGATACCCACACAAATCGGCCGTTACGAAATCAAAGAAGAATTGGGACGCGGCGGCATGGCGATGGTGTACCGCGCCTCCGACCCGGAGTTCGGGCGCGAGGTGGCCGTCAAAGTGCTGCCGCCCGAAATGCTGCACGACCCCAGCTTCCGCGCCCGCTTCAAGCGCGAAGCCAAAATCATCGCTTCGCTGGAGCACCCGGCCATTGTGCCCGTTTACGATTTCGGCGAAGATAACGGCCAGCCGTATCTCGTCATGCGCTACATGACGGGCGGCTCGCTGGCCCAGCGGCTGCAGCAGGGGCCGATGGCTCTGCCCGAGGTGTCGCGCATCGTTTCCGCGCTGGCTGCCGCTCTCGACGAAGCCCACAACAAAGGCATCATCCACCGCGACCTCAAGCCGGCCAACATTCTCTTCGACCAGCACCGCCTGCCTTACATCGCGGACTTCGGCATCGCCAAGATGGCCGAGGGCACCGCGTCGTTCACCGGCAGCGCCGTGGTGGGCACGCCGGCCTACATGAGTCCGGAGCAAGTGCGCGGCGGGCGCGACATCGACGGTCGCAGCGACCTGTATTCATTCGGCCTCATCGTGTTTGAAATGCTCACCGCGCAGCAGCCGTTCAAAGCCGATACGCCGGTGGCCATGGCGATGAAGCACATCGGCGAGCCGCCGCCGCGCCTGCGCGTCGTGCGCCCCGACCTGCCGCCCGCCTGTCAGGATGTGCTGGATCGGTTGCTGGCAAAAGATCGGGCCGAGCGCCCCGCCAACGCCGTCGAAGTTGCCCAGGACCTCGAAGCCATTGCCGGGGGCAGGCCGCTGCCTCCGCGCCTCGGCGGCGGAGCCACGGTGGTCGAAACGGCTATTGATAGAACACTGGCGCACATGCCGGCGCCGGTCACTCGCCAGGCTGTACCCCATCCAACGCCTCCGCCCGTCATACCGCCGCCCGTAATGCGCGAACCGGCGCGCACGCCACCGCCGCCCGTTCAGTATGCTGCTCCCGTGTCGGCCTCCACAGTGGCCCCGGCCCAACGGCGCGGATTGGGCATTATCGGTTGGATAGCGATAGCGCTGGGGGTGCTGGCTATCAGCATCGTCGGGGGGATTTTCCTCACGGGAGGCTTTGCCAAATTGGCGGCCCTGTTCAGCGGCGCCGCTACCTCTGTTCCGGCTACACCCATTGTGCCAGTGGCAACCGACACGCCATCCCCGGCCGCGACGCCCGATGCGCTGGCCACCGATCAGGCTGCGGCGGCGCTCACTGGACAAGCCCCGGCCACCACGGAGGCTGCCACGCAAGAGCTGCAACTCACTGCCACGGCCTCGGCCACGGCCAGCGCCTCGCCCACCCCCAGGCCCGCGGCCACGGCCACGGCGGTGCCCCCCACGACCGCGCCGCCCACCAACACCCCGGCCAGTTCAGGCCCGCTTGCCACGCGCCGCGTGCAGTTCGTGTCGGCTCAACGGGTCGGCGACAACAATCAGGCTCTAGCTACCCTCAGTCTGGAATTCACCGGCGGGGCCGGGCCGTACACCCTCAGCGGCGACGGCATTGCATCTCCCATCACCAAAGGCGTCTCCGGTACGTTCATCGATAACGGGGTGACCTACAACTATATTCACTTCGAGGTCGCCTCGTCGTGCGGGGCGCAAATGCCCGGCACGGTGAACATTCGAGATTCCGGCGGGCAATCGGCGTCGCAGACTTACTTTGTGACCGTCAACTGTCCGTAGACCTCACGCCGACGCACCCGAATAGCGCCGCAGGCCAAAGCGCCACCACCAGCGCGAGAAGACCAGCAACAACGCCGTGAGCGCCGCCGCGCCCAGCAGGGTTTGCGGGGTGAGCCGTTGCGTGAGCGCCTCCGCCGGCACGGTGACGGCAAAGGCAATGGGCACGAGGAAGGTCAGGCCCAGCCGCAGCCAGTCCGGGTAAATGCCCACCGGCCAGCGTCCGGCGGCGTACATGCTCTGGAAGATTTCGAGCATGTTCTCCACGCGCACCACCCAAAAGGCGCAGGTGGTCAGCATCAGCCAGAAGCAATACACCATCAGCCCGCCGAGCAGCAGCGCGGTGGCAAAGCCCAGCCCCTCGGCCCAGCCGATGCTTTCTTTGAGTTGGGCCACGGCCACGATCAGAATGATCGCCCCCGTCGCCACGTCCACCAATTGCCAGATGCGCGTCTCGCGCACGCTGATCAGCAACTGCGAATCCTGCGGTTTGGTGAGGGCATAGTCCAGCGTGCCCTGCTGCACGTCGTTCATCAGCCGTTCCATGTTGGGCTGGATGAAGGTGCGGATGAAGCCGCCCACCAGAATGTGCACGCCCATCACGACCAACAGTTCGGGTTGCCGCCAGCCGCCGAGCGTGGGCGTGAAGCTGAACACCAGCGCCAGCACAATCAGCCCGGTGCCCAGCGCCAGCAGTGATTGAAATACCTGCACGAAAAAGTTGACGCGATACTGAAGCTCGTTGAGCACGCCCACGCGCAGGTACGTGCCCAGCAGTCGGAAGAAATTCATAGTCCCCTCGCGCCCCCACGGCCGAGTATTTGCGCAGCGCCGCCGGCCACACCCACAGTATGAGCAATGTGCCCACGGCGAACCAGATGGCCTGCGCCCCAAAGCCCATGAGCGTTTGCTGCGGGGTCAGCCGCCCCAGCAGCAATTCCAATTGAAAGCCAAAGGCCCAGCGAAACGGCAGATAGTTGGAAACCTGCTGCACCCAGTCGGGCATGAGCGACATGGGCACCAGCCGCCCGGACAGCAGAAGTTCCACCGTGAAGTACAACTCGAACACCGCGCTCACGCGGGTGACCCAGAACGTGACCAGCCCCAGCGCCCACAGCAGCGTGAAGCGCATGATGAACGCGGTGACGAGGGCGACGAGAAAGCCCGCCACCATCCACGGCTGAGGGTTGAAGGTGGGGTGGAACGCCAGCGACAATAGCACGGCAATGGGCAGCCACATCGCAAAGGTGATCACCTTCATGCCCAAAAACCACGCCAGGTCGCGGTGAAACGGATGCACGGGCCGCAGCAGTTCCGCCGAGAGCTGCCCCTCGCGGATGCGCTGCTCGAAGGCGTAAGGGGTGAGGGCGATGTTCATGTGCCGCACCAGCGTCCACGCGATGTAATAGGCGGCGAACTCGCCCGCCGTGTAGCCGCCCACCGAGCCGCCCTGGGCGCGGGCCACCGTCGTCCATACCACAAGGTAGATCACCGGCTCGGCTATCATGCCCACCAGCCACAGCAGTTGCGACACGCGGTATTGGAACTCGACGGCGATGGCCGTTTTGGTTTGCGTGGCGTAGATGTCCATCATCGCTTTCATGCCGGTTTCTCCTGCGCGAACACGCGCTCAATCACGTCCTCGATGGGCGGGTCTTCCACCGTCAGGTCGGTCACGGACAGGTCGGCCAGCAGGCGGGCGGTCACGCGCGAGGTGTCAGCTTTGGGCACGCGCAGGATGATGCGATCGGCCTCGCGGGCGGCCACCTCGCCATAGGCGCTCAGGTCCACCGAGTTGTCGTCGAGGGTGATGGCAATGGTCTTGTGCGCCGAGAACGTTTCCACCAGCGCGCTCAGGTCGCCGTCGAACAAAATGCGCCCGTGGTGAATCACGATCACCCGTTTGCACAGCGCCACCACGTCGGCCATGTAGTGGCTGGTGAGCAGCACGGTGGCCCCGTAGCGGCGGTTGTATTCGCCCACAAACGTGCGGATGCGCTTCTGCATGGTCACGTCGAGGCCGATCGTCGGCTCGTCGAGGAACAACACTTGCGGGCGGTGGAGCAGGGCGGCGGCGATCTCCACTTTCATGCGCTCGCCCAGCGACAGGTTGCGCACCGGCTTGTTGACCAGCTCCTTCATCTCCAGCAGTTCGATGAACTCATCGCGCGTGCGGCGGAAGTCGGCCTCGGGGATGCCGTACACGGCGCGGTTCAACTCGAACGAGTCCAGCGCGGGGATGTCCCACACCAGTTGATTGCGTTGGCCCATCACCAGCGTGATCTGCCGTAGAAACGTTTTCTCGCGCCTGGATGGCACATGGCCCAGCACCCGAACCTCGCCGCCGGTGGGATACAGCAGCCCGGCCAGCATTTTGAGCGTAGTGGTTTTGCCCGCGCCGTTAGGCCCCAGAAAGCCCACCACCTCGCCGGGGGCCACGTCCACCGTGATGGTGTCCACCGCCTTCACCTCACGTATTTTGCGGCGCACGAGGCTGCGCACGGCGGCCTTCAGCCCGGCCTCGCGCTCGGGCACGGAGTATATTTTACGGAGGTTGATAACTTGAATGGCAGGAGCAGTTGAAGACACAATCACCTCTTCTCAATTCCAGGATACCGGTTATTCCTCGACATCCTCGGTCGGCAGTTCCGGCTCTTGCTTTGCCACCACATGCTTATCCCATAGCGTGCGGGCCAGCTGCCCGGCGTTGGCGCTGATGCCGTACTTGTCGAAGTATTCGCACAGCCGCGTCACGTCGCGGCGAAAGATGCCGAAGGCCGCCGGGTTGGTGAACGGGTCGATGGCCTGCGGGAAGTCGATGATGCAGATGTCGCCTTCCCAGTACAGCACGTTGTAAGCCGACAGATCGCCGTGCACCTTGCGGTGCGCCAGCATCAGTTCCACGTTGTGCAACAACCGGTCGAACAACGGGCGGGCGCGGCGGGGAGGCAGCGTCACATGGTTCAACGTGGGCGCGGGGGAGTCGCGGTCACCCAGGTAGGTCATCAGAATGGCATTTTCACCACGGGCAAAGATGCGCGGCACGTCGGCCCCGGCCTCGGCGAGGAGGCGCAGCGTGTTGCCTTCGTGAGCCAGCCACGAAGTGTGCAGCAGTTCCTGGCCGAACGATGTTTTTTTGGCGGCGGCCACCAGCGCTTTGGGGTCGCGCACGGCCTTGCCTTCCGCGTCCAGTATTTCGCGCCCGCGCCGGTAGAGCGCGTCGTTGCGCAGGTTGCGGAACATGCGCGGGCGATAGACTTTGGCGGCCAGCAGTTCGGCCCCCAGCGCGGGGTGGGCGGCGCAGCAGTACACGTTGGCCTCTTTGCCGCCCTTCACCAGCCGCAACACGTCGGTGATCTGGTGATCGTCGTAAAACGGGCCGAGGTAGTTGACGATCCATTCGTGCTCGTGGCGAGAGGCTGAGAACGTGGGATTGAATCCGTCGCCGGTGGGGGCCGCCTTATCGGCGAGCGAAGCCGCGATTTCCTCGCGGCGGCGCTTGGGTTTGTAGTTGGGTCTGAGTTTCTTGCGGCGCGGAGCGCCGGGGTCAAAAGTGTCTTCGTAATACGAAAAGTTGAGCATGGTAGAGAGCCTCACCAAAGGTCGGCTGCGGGCACAGCCGATTAAAAACAAACGGCCACAGGGCTGGGTGCGCCCGTGGCCGCGGATCGGTGAGGGACTCTCGACCTTACAGCGGGCCGGCGCACGCAGACGTTGCAATGCCGCGAACGGCATACAGGCTCATTTCAATTGCAGTCATGTTGTGCGCCTCCTTTCTGTAAGATGGCGAGAGTTTAGCATAGGATGGAGGGCGGAGTCAAGCAACAGAAATCAGTTGCGGCGATCCCTGTTCGCCGCTATGATTCGGATGCGTGCGCGCCGCCCGTTCCGGCGCGCGCCACAGGAACGGTATGTCGTTCGACATTTCGCCCGGCCAGTGCTTTCCACTCGGCGCCACCGTGCGCGGCGACGGCGTGAACTTCAGCGTCTTCTCCCGAAACGCAACATCCGTGGAATTGCTGTTGTTCGACCGCGCCGACGATCCCCGCCCGGCCCGGATCATCCCCCTCGACCCTCTAGCCAACAGAACCTTTTACTACTGGCACGCGCGCGTGCGCGGCATCGGCCCCGGCCAGCTTTACGGCTACCGCGCCCACGGCCCGTTTGCGCCCGAGCAAGGCCACCGCTTCGACGGCGCCAAAGTGCTGCTCGACCCGTATGCCCGCGCGGTGATGTACGGCGACAACTATTCGCGCGAGGCCGCCCGCCGCCCCGGCGATAATTGCCCGCGCGCCATGAAGAGCGCAGTGGTGGATTTACGCGGCTACGATTGGGGGGGCGACGCCCCGCTGCGGCTGCCCTATGCGCGGTCGGTGATTTACGAATTGCACGTGGGAGGCTTCACCCGCCACCCAGGCTCGGGCCTGCGACCGGGCCGCCGCGGCACGTTCGCCGGCCTCACGGAAAAAATACCGTATCTCAAAGACCTCGGCATCACGGCAGTGGAATTGCTTCCCGTTCAACAATTCGACGAGCAGGAGGCCCCGCCGCCACTGACGAACTATTGGGGCTATCAGCCCATCGGGTTATTTGCGCCGCATCGCGGTTATAGCGCGCGCCCCGGCGCGCTGGGGCCGGTGGACGAGTTTCGCGACATGGTCAAGGCGCTGCACCGCGCCGGCATCGAAGTGATCCTCGACGTGGTGTTCAACCACACTGCCGAGGGCGACGAGGCCGGGCCGACGTTGTGCTTTCGCGGTTTGGAGAACCGCGCCTACTACATTTTGGAATCGGATCGCTCGCGTTACGCCAACTACACCGGCTGCGGCAACTCGCTCAACGGCAACCATTCCATCGTGCGCCGCATGATTATGGATTGCCTGCGCCACTGGGTGGGGGCCATGCACGTCGACGGCTTCCGGTTTGATCTGGCCTCGGTGCTGGCGCGGGATGAGTGGGGGCAGCCGCTGCGCAGCCCGCCCATTTTGTGGGAGATCGAATCGGACCCGGTGTTGGCCGGCACGAAAATCATCGCCGAGGCCTGGGACGCCGCCGGGCTGTATCAGATGGGCAACTTTGTCGGCCACCGTTGGGCCGAGTGGAACGGGCAATTCCGCGACACGGCGCGGCAGTTTGTGCGCGGCGACTCGGGGGTGGCGGGGCAGATGGCGGCGCGCATCACCGGCAGCCGCGATCTGTTTCCGCAGCCCGACCGTGAGCCGAACCGCAGCATCAACTTTGTGACCTGCCACGACGGTTTCACGCTCAACGATCTGGTGTCGCATGATCGCAAGCACAACGAGGCCAATGGGCAGGACAACGCCGACGGGACGGAGGCCAACTTTAGCTGGAACTGCGGCGCGGAGGGCGAGGCGGCAGACCCGGCCATCGAGAGCCTGCGCTTGCGGCAGATCAAAAACCTGCTGACGATTTTGCTGGTCTCGGAGGGCACGCCCATGCTGCTGATGGGCGACGAGGCGCGCCGCACGCAGCGCGGCAACAACAACGCTTTTTGCCAGAACAACGAAACGAGCTGGTTCGATTGGGGCAGCGTCTCAGAGCAGGCAGGGCTGCTGCGGTTTGTGCGCGGGCTGGTTCACTTCAACCGGGATCAGGCCGTGTTCAACGAGGAGCGCTTTTGGGCGGAGGGGACGGATATTGTGTGGCACGGCGTGCAGCTGGGCCGGCCCGATTGGTCGCACGAGTCACACAGCCTGGCCTTCACGCTGCGCGGGGCGGCGGGCGAGCGGTTGCATGTAATGCTCAACGCCTATTGGGAGCCGCTGACTTTTGAGCTGCCGCCGCTGGAGCGGGGGGCGCAATGGCAACGGGCCGTGGACACGGCGTTGCTCTCGCCGGCCGACTTCTGCGATCCGCCTGTGCCCGTGGACGCCAAGGGTTACCGGGCCGAGGCACGGTCGGTGGTGGTATTGCAGGCCGAGGGGCTGGGGAGTGGAACCGGGTAGCGGTGCGGTGGATGCGCCCCTACGACAACGACGCCGGGGCGTCTACGGGCCGATCCACAAACTCACGAGCAAATTCAGCAAAACGATAGACGTCGGCAAAGGTGGACACCAGCCCCACCGACACGCGCACCGCGCCCGAACTTTTGCCGTCGATGCACAGGCGGAAGTCGTCGAGGGTGAGGCGGCCCGCGTGTTCCGGCTGGCGGAAGCAGGTAGCCAGTTCGGCGCCGGTGATGCCAAGGGCGATCTCGCCGCCGCCGGGGTTGCAGAAGCAGCCGGTGCGCAGGCTGATGTTGTGGCGGTTGGCCTCGCGCTCGATGGCGCGGTGATCGATGGCCCGGTCGAGCGAGTCGTAAAAGTTGAAAGTGATGGTGCCGCCGCGACGGTCGGTGTTCGCCGGGCCGTAGAGGCGCATGAGTGGCCGGCCGTTTCGGTGGCGCAACGATACCAGCGCCTCCAGCAGCCAACCGGCGAGGCAGGTTACACGCTGGTGGATCGTGTCCAGCCCAATCGAGTCGAGATGCTTCAACCCGATTTCAATGGCGGGCAGGCCGAGGTAGTTGAGGGTGCCGTCTTCAAACGCGGCCTCGCCCTCGGCGAGGTAATACTTGTCGCCCTGCACCGAGGCCACGGTGATGGTGCCGCCGGCGAACCACGGGCGGCGCAGTTTGGCCAGCGCGCTCTTGCGCGCCAGCAAGCAGCCAATGCCGGTGGGGTAGCCAAACATTTTGTAGAACGACAAATCCACAAAGTCGGCGGGCCGGCGCGCGAGGTCGAGGCGATTGGTGGGGGCGAAGGCGGCGGCGTCGAGCAGCACGTCCCAGCCCTTGGCATGGGCGAGGTGGATCCACTCCAACGGGTGCTGCACGCCGGAGAAGTTGGATTGCGCCGGGAAGGCGAACAGATTGGGGCCGCCGGGTTGCGCCCGCTCCAGCCCTTCCATCAAGTTGGCCTCGTCCACGCGCATCTCCGGCAGGGACACGGGCACGTAAGTTGTCTCGGCTCCGTGCGCCCGGGCGTATTCGCGAATGCCGTTGACGGAGTTGTGGTTGTCGAAGGTGAGCAAGTAGTGGCCGCCGGGGGCAAAGGGATACGACTCGCCCACCAGCTTGAGCGCGCCGCTGGCGTTCTGGGTGAAGATGACGCAATAGTCATCCGGTGAGGCATTGAAGAAGGCCAGCACGGCGGCGCGCGCCCGCTCGACAAGATGTGTGGCTGCCAGCGAGGTGGGATTGGTGGAATGCGGGTTGCCGAACACACTGCCCAGCAGCAGATCGGCGTGGGCGCGCACTTGTGAATCGGCGTACAAGCCGCCGCCGGTGTAGTCGAGGTACACGTGCCCGGCCCGGTCAAGCCGGGCGTATTCTGCCGCCCGCAGATCATCCAGCCGCCGCGTGGCGTTGAAGCCGGGATAGTCGCGCCGGAATTGGGCTTCGGCGTTTTCGAGCGACGCAGGGGCAACGGTGGGGAGGGTAGTGGGAAGGACCATGGTGGAGGCTCCAGTGGAGAGGGGCGCGGCGGTTGACCGCCATTGTAGCGCAGGATATATGGATTGTCTGGCTGAGATCATGAATTTGCGAGGCGTGGTAGAGTAAAGGTATGAATGATTCCGCTGCTACCATGGCAGATGCAGATGAAGCCCTCGTCGCTGAATTGCACCGCTTGGGTGTTCGGCATCTCGTCCGCATGCACCCCCATGCGTTGTGCCCGCTGCTCTCGCCCGTGGACTTGATTGTGCGCCTCGCCGCGCACCCGCAGGCCCGCTTCCGCTCTGCCCTGACTCTGCTCTTTCTGCGCCGCCCGTCTCTGAGCCGGTGGCTGTCAGAGGCGTTAGCGCAGACGGATAAATCAGCCGCGGACACCTTGCAACTGTATTATCAGGCCGCGCTGTATTTGCGTCCCGAAATTGAAGACGAATTGCGTAAACACAGCGACGACCGCGCGCCTTTACCCGATTGGTTTTCCGCCGAACTTGGCTTGCCCGCGCCGGGGAGTGTTCCGGTGGAGGCCGCCTTGACCGCGCTCGGCGAACTGCACGCGCGCCTGTCGGGCCGAGCCTACAACTGGCGCGGCTCCTATCGCCAGCATCTCCCGCTCTTCTTGCGGCAACTCAGGCAATCTGTCTATGCTTCTATCGCAACCTGAGCAACTCACGCGCTTTCTGACACAACTGAGCCAACGCTATGCAGGCCCGGCGACGCTTTACATTTTTGGCGGCAGCGCGGTGCTCTGGTTGGGTGGCGCGCGCCACACTGCCGACGTCGACTTCACCGCCGAACCAGCTGACCCGCTTCTGCGAGAAGCCATTGCCCATACGGCTCGCGAACTCGAACTTGATTTCGAGGAGTCTGTGCCCGCGGACTTTATGCCCCTGCCTGCCGGGGTAGAGGCGCGCCACCAACGCATTGGGCAATTCGGATCCATTGCGGTTTACTTGTTTGATCTGTATAGCATCGCCACAATGAAAATTGACCGCGCATTCGACAGCGATATGGAAGACGTGCGCTTTCTGATCGAAGCCGGGCATATTGATTTGACCTCCCTGGCCCACTGCATAGAGGACGTGGCTGCTCGGTGCGACGAGCCGCTCAAACTGCGCCGCAACTTTGAAGAATTCAAACGAGACCTCAACCGATGACTGATGGAGGAAGACGCTAATGCACTACCGAACATTCGGCCGGACGGGCTGGCAGGTGAGCGATATTGGCTACGGCATGTGGGGAATGGGTGGGTGGACGGGGTCGGACGACGCCGAGTCTATGCAATCGCTGCACCGGGCGGTGGAGCTGGGCTGCAATTTTTATGATACGGCGTGGGCCTACGGCGCGGGCCACAGCGAAAAACTGCTGGGGCAATTGGTGCGCGCCCACCCGGATAGGCGGCTGTACACCGCTACCAAAATCCCGCCCAAAAATTCCAAGTGGCCGGCGCGAGCCGAGTACACGCTGGACGAGACGTTCCCGCCCGACCACATCCGGCGGTACACCGAACTCAGCCTCAGGAATTTGGGGTTGGACAGCGTGGACCTGACTCAATTTCACGTATGGGATGACGGTTGGGCGCAGGACGAACGGTGGCAAACGGCGGTGGCCGATCTCAAGCGCGAGGGGCTGATCAAAGCCTTCGGGATCAGCGTCAATCGCTGGGAGCCGGAGAATGCCATTCGCGCGCTGCGCACCGGGCTGATCGATTCGGCGCAGGTGATCTACAACATCTTCGATCAAAACCCCGAAGATGAACTTTTCCCCGTGTGCCGCGAACTGAACGTGGCGGTGATTGCCCGTGTGCCGTTTGACGAGGGCACGCTAACCGGGACGCTCACCCTCGACAGCAAGTGGCCGGAGGGCGATTGGCGCAACGACTATTTTGTGCCGGAGAACTTGAAGGCCAGCGTGGAGCGGGCCGAGGCGTTGCGGC
Source organism: Chloroflexota bacterium (assembly GCA_016213135.1). Lineage (GTDB taxonomy): Bacteria > Chloroflexota > Anaerolineae > Anaerolineales > VGOW01 > VGOW01. The sequence continues at coordinate 31,785 of JACRBQ010000088.1, forward strand.
CGTTGATCCCGGCGGGCATGACGATGCCGGAGATGGCGCTGCAGTTCATCCTGAACAACCCCGACGTGAGCACCATCATTCCGGGAATGCGCAAGCCGCACCATGTGTCGAGCAATATATCTGCGAGCGACGCGGGCGGGCTGCCGCCGGCGCTGCTGGCGCACTTGCGCGCGCACCGCTGGGTGCGGCGACCCACGCACTGGTCGCAATAGCGGCGAAAAAAAACGAGCGCCCCGCTGATGCGAGACGCTCGTTTTTTTTGTTGCGCCAGGCCGTTGACTACTTGGCCGGGCACTGCATCCGCACGTCGTTGTACTCGTAGCGTGTTTCAAACGTGGTGGCGCCCGTTGAGAATATCGGCGAATCGGCGATGGGCGAGTTGCAGGTGGTCAGCACCTCGAACTGAATCTCGCTCCACAGGTCGCTGTTCTCGGCGTTAACGTAGATTCCCTGGAAGGCCATGCCCTTCAGCGTGGTCACGCCGTTTTCGGTGACGTAGTGCTTGAGGGTGTAGGCGCCGTTGCCGCCGCGGAACACGAGCACCACGGTGGCAATGGCCCCGTTATCGCGGGTGGTGTCGCGGCGCACGCCGTTCAGCCGGTACCAGCGCATTTGCAGCGGTTGGCCCAGGTTCACCACGTTGCCGGGCATCGTAATGGTCTGGAACACGTTGATGACCGAGGCATTGGCGGCCTGGGCCAGCGCGGCAGCATTAGCCGACGTGGCCGGCAGGCCGGTGGTGCTGGTGGTCGCGCTGCCGCCGACCGTGCCTTCGCCGCCGCCCCCCGTGCCTTCAACCGGCGCGGGCGAGAAGGTCACGTCATACTGAATGGGCACGTACACGCTGTTGCCCGGATAGATGGGGCTGCCGGTGCCGAGGTGCGGGTTGTACTTGAGCAGGTTTTTGGTGGTGGTGCTGAACAGGGCGGCAACGGTGTTGATGGTGTCGCCCTTTTGCACTACGTAGCGATGCGGCCCGGCAGGGATGAGGAGGGCCGCCCCGGCGGTGAGGGTGGTGGTCGTGGGCAAGCGGTTGGCCTGCAACAGCGCGGTCTTGTCAATATAGAACTTGCTCACCAGCCCGGCCACCGTATCGCCGGCCTGGACCATATACAGAAACGGGCTGATATAGCTGGGCGTGGCACCGAGGTCGATGGGAATGACGATCTTCTGCCCGATCAGCAGCAGGTCGGGGGTCTTGCGCAGGTTGTTCAAGTCGATGAGCCGCGAAGCGCTGACGCCGTACTTTTTGGAAATAGTGACCCATGAATCGCCGGCCTGCACCACGTAGGTGGTGGATCGCGCCGGGATTTGCGCGGGCTGCGCCAGCGCGGGCTGCACGACCCCGGCCAGCAAGGCGAGCAGGGCCAGCAAACTGGCAATAGTAAGGATGCGAGTTTTCATGGTGAGGCCTCCTGAGCGTCGATGGCAGTATTGTATACCAGCCGCGCAGGCGCGCCACTAGCCGCCGCTGCCCGCAAAGCGCGGATCGTTGGCAATGGTGCGACGCAAGCCCTCGGCCAGCGTCAATTTGGGCCGGTAGTTCAGCAGCGCCGCGGCCCGGCTCAGGTCGGCCCTCATGCGCGACACGCCGCCGCTCTCGCCGGAGTTGTAGATCGCGTCGATGGGCTTGCCCACCGCCGCGCCGATTTCGGCGATCAGGTCGGCCACGGCGGTTTCGATGCCGCTGCCCACGTTGATCACCTGCCGATCGATGCCGTTGGCAAACGCCGCCGACACCATGGCATTCACCGCGTCGGTCACGTACACGTAATCGCGCGTTTGCGAGCCGTTGCCAAAAACCACCACCGACCCGCCCGACTGGGCGCGTTTGATAAAGTGCGGCACCACGGGCGCGTGCGCCGCCGGGAGCGGCTGGTGCGGCCCGTAGGCGTTGAACACGCGCAGGGCCACCGTTTCAATGCCCCACAACTTGCCGATGGTGCGCACGTAGAATTCGGCGGCCAGCTTGCTCACGGCGTAGGGCGAGGTGGGGTCGGGGGGCAGGTCTTCGCGCAGCGGCTGCTCGGCCTGTTCGCCATACACCGCGCCCGACGACACCAGCACCACCCGCCGCACGCCCACATCGCGCATGGCCTCCATCACGCTCACCGTGCCGCCCACGTTGGCCGCGTTGTACTCGCGCGGGTATAGCACCGACTCGGCCACCGACACTCGCGCCGCCAGGTGATACACGCACTGCACCCCCTGCAACAGCGTCCACAGCTTGGGCCGGTCGTTCACGTCGCCGCGCGTAAACAGCACCCGCGCATCCAACTGCGCCGGGTTGCCCGCCGAGAGATCGTCAATGACGCGCACCTCGTGCCCGTCGTTTGCCAGCCGGTTGGCCAGCGCCGCGCCCAAAAAACCCGCGCCGCCCGTCACCAGAAAATTCATGGTTGGGATTATATATCCTTTTGAGTGATAATCGCGCGTATGACTCGCACCGCCACCCAAACGATTGTCGGCCAATTCCGCCGGACGGCCATTCTCACCCTGCTCGTTTTTCTGCTCGTCCACGAGGCCCCGGCCCGCGACGACCTCAACCTGCAAGTGTCGGCCCGCGTGGGCGCGCGGCAGTTCAACTTTGTCACATGGACGCTGAACACGCTGGGGCGCAAAGTGGCGCAGGAAACCTCCGCCGAGCAGGATTACCTGACCGCCGACCGGCGCAAGCAAATTGTGCTGGACTACTTCAAACTGCTTGACCGCAGCCTGCAACTGGATGACAAGATCAACCGGATTTTTGCCGACCCGGCGCAGCACGACCCTGCTGCCGCCAGCGCCGCAAGCAAGCAGGAACTCGGCGGCGTGCGCGCCCGCATGGCTGAGTTGCAGCCGCTGGCCGAATCGATTCTGCAGGAGCAAATTGGGGTGGTGCTGGCCGACGAGGGCTTTGCCCTGGGCGGGCAAATTGTGCCCCCGGTGTCGTTTCACATCACCGCCCTGCCGGGGCTGCTGGTGGTGTCGCCCCGCGATCACATCGAGATGAAAGCCTACGCCAACATCGAACCCGGCCTCACCGCCGACGGCGAGGCTGCACTGGAAGATCGCATTGCCCACGATCTCGATGTGTCCACGTTGATTGCGCCGCTGGGCGGGCTGGGCACGTATCCCACCATGATCTACGAAACATCCGACCTGAACTACGTGGCCGAGGTGGGCGCGCACGAGTGGACGCACAACTTCCTCACCCTGCGCCCGCTGGGAATCAATTTCGACTCATCGCCCGAGATGCGCACGATGAACGAAACCACCGCCGTGCTCGTGGGGCGCGACATCGGGCAAAAGGTGATCGCCCGCTATTACCCGGAACGGGTGCCGCCCCCGGCCGCGCCCACGCCCGGTCCCACCCCCACGCCCGACCCGGACGCCTTCGACTTCAACCGGCAAATGCACGACACGCGGGTGAAGGTGGACGAACTGTTGGCCGCCGGAAAGATCGCCGAAGCCGAGGCCTACATGGAAGCGCGGCGGCAGGTGTTCGTGGCGCAGGGCTACCAGATTCGAAAATTGAACCAGGCTTACTTTGCGTTTTACGGGGCGTACAACGTGGGGCCGGGCGCGGGCGGGCAAGACCCCGTCGGCCCCGCCGTCCGCCAAATGCGCCAGCGCAGCCGATCCATCAGGGAATTTTTGGATCGCATGTCGTGGCTGGCGAACTATGCGGATTTGCAGAAGGCGTTAGGGAAGTGAGGGAGGATGAAGGCTGTGTGCTACAACGTTCGCGGCATAACCCATCACCAGCCGCGCCCATCACGCCAGCGGCCCCAATGCACTACCGATGCGCCTATGTATTTGCCTAATCCACCGGGCGATTCGCTGCATGTGCTGCTTGTAGGTCGCTCCGCCTAACGAATTAAGGATTGATGCGGCGGAAGCAGAGAAAATCAAACACACGTGTCCCTGCGCCGCCGCATCAATCCGAGTTGAACTAAGCCGCACGCAGGAACCCTGACCCACTATTTGGAAATTAAAGCTCACTCATTTGGTTGGGTCACCCAACTTCCTCGCACTTCCAGCACTCAGCAAGATCATTGTACACAGAAAAGGAGCCTTTTGGCAAACAACGCAACGACAAATTCGGTCTCATCAGATCGGTCTGGCGATATAAAGGAACGCGAAACCACCGACAGGGGCGAGTCTGACCGATGTCGAGTGTCATGTGTTTCGAGCGGGGAGTAGAGAGCTGGCTCATGGTGAACGACACGCGGCGGGGGCAAGGGTTCGCTGACAAACCATTGGCTGGTGGCATTTCGGGCAGGAGAGTGCGGATTGCGAAGTAACGGAGGGCGTCTCATCGGAGTCCGCATTGGGCCGTGGGCTGGCGTTCTCAAGCGGTTGGTTCTGTTCGAGGTGTTGTCGCAGAGACCGCAGTCGCGGGCGAACACTGGCGCCAAAGAAACCGAAATAACGCACCTTCACAAATCCTCTGGGGAGCACATGTTGCAGGAAGCGCTGGATAAACTTCTCCGCTGAGAGCGTACACAATTTGAGTTGCCCGGTGTCGGAGGCGCGATACTGAAAAGTAATCCGGGAAGTTTCCATGCTGCCCGTATCCACCAGTTTGATCAGGCGGCGGTTGCTAATGGCAACACGGTAAACATAGGGCGCCAGATACTTGAGCGCCGTCTGCCCGTTGCCGACGGACTTGCAGTGCACGACCCACTCGCGATGCCAGACTTCTCCCGGTATCTGGGCGAAGAGGGACGTTTGGCGTAGGTGATGTTGGAATCTGGCGCGGAACAACCGGGACAAAGCCCTCACCGGGAGGAAGAAATTGTTGCGTGCTGGGAGCCAGACCTGCCGCTGGGCATCCCAACCGCCGCCCGGAACCAGATAGTGGACGTGGGGATGGTAAGCCAGATTGCGCGTCCAGGTATGCAGCACGCCGACCAGTCCGACCTGGCCTCCAATGAAGCGGGGATCGCCGGCTAATTGTTGTGTGGCTTCCGCCGAGGCGCGAAACAAAGTGCCATACAACAGTTTCTGATTTCGGCGGGTCAGAGTGCGCAACTCTGCTGGGAGGGTGAAGGTCAGCAGAAAGTAAGGCGCCGGCAACAGCAGTTCTTGTTGCAGTGCCAACCAGTCCTGCGCCTGTTCATGCTGGCATTTGGGGCAGTGACGATTGCGGCAAGAATGGTAACTGTAAGCGACCTCGCCACACGTAGGGCACGAATAAACCTGACCGCCCAAGACTTCTGTCCGGCAGCGTTCAATGGCCAGCATGGCCTGGCGATGGCTCGGCAAGAGTCCCGCTGCATACTTTTGGCGATAGGCACTACCGTAGCGGCGAAAAATCTCCGCTAGTTCTAAGGCCATAGCCCGGCCACCAACTCATTGATCGCCTCCACGGCCAGCGCTTCGCTGGTGGAGGTCAAGTGAGTGTAGATCGCAGTGGTGGTGGGCGAGGCATGACCCAGATAGCTTTGAATGATGCGGAGGTTCAGTCCGGCTTCCAGCAGATGAGTCGCATACGAATGGCGCAGAGTGTGGACGGTGGCTTCTTTTTGCACACCGCTTTCTTGCCGAGCCGCTCGGAAAGCGCGTTGCACCCCGGTTTCATTCATGGGTTGACTGGTCAGTTGTCTCCCCGTTACCCATTGAGGGCTGGGAAAGAGCCAGACGGGATGACGATGGGTCAGCCAATGTTGCCGCAACATTCCCAAACAAGCGGTGGGCAGAGGCACATAGCGATCCTTGTTTCCTTTGCCCTGGTTGACATGCACCAGTTTGCGGTCACCGTCGATGTCTTTGACCTGCAAGCGGACCCCTTCCAGCAGGCGCAGTCCGCAGGCATAGATCGTGCTGAGGCAGACTCGGTAGCGCTGGTGATGGACGCAGGTCAGGATGCGGCCGACTTCTGGCACACTGAGCACCACGGGCAACTTGTGTTCCGGCGCGGGTCGGATCAGTTCAAAGGTGCGCCAGGGCCGCTGCAAAGTCTGTTCATAAAAGAACTTGATGCCGCACAAGGCAATGGTGCAGGTGCTGCGTGAGACCTTCCGGACATTCTTGAGATAGAGAAAATACTGGCGGAACTCTTCTTCGCCGATCTGGTCGGGAGGTTTATGGCAGTGTTCCACCAACTGTCGCACGGCTCGCACATAAGCCTCTTGCGTCCGGGCAGACAGGCCGTGCAATTGCATGTCGTCGATCATCTTCTGTCTTAAAGCAGTCATGGCTAAATCTCCTCATCGATGGGAATGGAATATCGAACAGGAAATATAGCCCAGCATTCGGCAGGCTACAGCCGTATGAGGTTGAGTTAAGTCAGGTGGACTACGAAATGTTCAGACTGAAATGCGAGGGGAAGTTGGATCGAGTGCGGAAGTGAGCACTCGCTGCGCGAAGCGCTTAGTTCAACTATGAGTTAACCTGAACCGTTCCGCATAACACCCCGCAGGGGCGTCAATTGCCGAACGTCTAAAGCAGCCTTACCATTGCATTCGCCGCGATGATCCAGCTCCGGCGCTCAAAATAAACCGAGCACCAGATGTTGCGCCTCTCGCATTAGTTCGCGAAAAGCTCAATTCGCTCGCGGTAGAACTTCGGTGTGCCAGCGGCGCAACCGACGCCCGCTTCGCAACTTAGGAAGCCGTTGGCCCACTTTCGCATGTCGTGGCTGGCGAACTTCAAGGGGTTGAAGGAGGCAATAAAATGACGAATGCGAAACGGCGCATGGAGATTCATCATTCATCATTCATTATTCATCGTTCATCATTTCTAGTGGGGCAGGTGGGAGTCGAACCCACACGCTCTTTCGAGCAGAAGATTTTAAGTCTCCGGCGTCTGCCATTTCGCCACTGCCCCGCTGCAAATTTTACTACAGACACTCCCTCCCCCGAATGTGAACTTCGGGGCGGAGGTCTCACCACTCGCTCAGCAACGCCGCCAGCAGCGCCGTGCGCTCCGGCAAAGTTCTGATCACCACGTGCTCGCGCTCCGAGTGCGCCCCGTTGCCCACCGGCCCCAACCCGTCGAGTACCGGCACGCCGAGCGGGGCCACAAAATTCGCATCCGAGCCGCCGCCCGTGCCGCCCTCGCCCACCGTCAGCCCCCTCGAGGCGGCTATGGCCTCCGCCCGCGCGAACGTCGCCGCAATCTGCCCGGTGCGCGGCATGGGCGGGCGATTCATGCCGCCCGTCACCGACAATGCAGCCTTCGAGTTCACCGGCTTCAATGAGCGGATTGCCTCACACACCCGGTCGGCGTCGGCCGGAGTCATCACCCGCAAATCCACTTCAATGCGGCATTCGTCGGGCACCACGTTGGAACGCGTGCCGCCGTCGATCACCCCCACGTTCACCGTCGTCCCGCCGGCGTAATCGGTGAGCCGCTGCAGCGCCAGCACCTGATGCGCCATCTCCTCCACGGCGTTCACCCCGTTTTCGTGATCGGCCCCGGCGTGAGTGGAACGCCCGCGCGCCTTGATCTCAAAACCGCCGATGCCTTTGCGCCACGTCTTCAGCGAGCCATCGGGCAGCGCCGGCTCCATGCACAGCACCAGCGCCGCTTGCGCGCCCAACCGCTCGATGAGCGCGCGCGACGACTCCGATCCCGTCTCCTCATCCGACGTGAACAGCGCCGTGATGGGCCGCGCCGGCAGCCTGCCGTTGTCGAGCAGCGCGCGCAGCGCGCCGAGCGTTTGCACGATGCTGCCCTTCATGTCAACGGCCCCGGGGCCGAAAAGTTTGGTGCCGCTCACACGCGCCGGGTTGGCTCGCAGCGCCCCCATGTCGTGCACCGTGTCCATGTGGCACATGATGAGAATGCCCCCCGACTCACCCCTGCCGGGGAACCGGCCAATGAGATGATCCCCCGTCACCGGCTGGGGAACAATTTCCACGATGGCCCCCAGCGATTGCAACTCGGCCGCCACCACCACCCCAAACCGATCCACGGCAGCTTTGTCGGTGGATGGCGACTCGATCTCGATGAAGCGAATGAGTATTTGCAGATAATCGTCGGTGCGGCGGGCAAAATACGAAACGGGCAGAGGGGGCATGGGATACTCCGAAAGTGGGATGCACCGATTGTACCAGCCTACCCGACACGCGGGGAAGCGTAGGAGCGGCTTGAAGCCGCGATGCGGGCGCCGGGCTGGAGTATAGTAGAATTGCACGTCGGCAACCCTGCCGAATTATCGCGCGTCTCTCAATGGGCGCGTTCGAACACAGGGCGCGATCGATGCGCCCTTCCTGGAGGAACAGCATGTTACGCCAAAGCAAAACCGAGTCGCAGGCGGGCAGCATCAGCCTGCCGCGGCGCATCCACCGCCTGGCCGACCTGGCCTACAACGTGTGGTGGTCGTGGAACCCGCCTGCACTGCGGCTGTTTTCGGAACTGAACACCCAGCAGTGGCACAAAGTGAATCACAACCCGGTGAAGTTGCTGCGCACCATCGAGCGCAAACACCTCAACGCCGCGCTGGCCGACATTCACTATCTCGACAACTACGACCGCGTGATGGCCGCGTTCGATTCCTACCTAGCCGACGAGCGAACGTGGTACGCCGCCACCTTCCCCGAAATCCAGGATCATGCGGTGGCCTATTTCTCCACCGAGTTCGGCCTGCACGAGAGCCTGCCCATTTACGCCGGCGGCCTCGGCGTGCTGTCGGGCGATCACTCCAAAGAGGCCTCCGACCTCGGCCTGCCGTTTGTGGGCGTGGGCTTCATCTACCAGCAGGGCTACTTTCGCCAGCACATCACCGAAGACGGCTGGCAGGAAGCCTATTGGGAGACTCTCGAATCTGCCGACCTGCCCATCCGGCCCGCCCGAACCGCTGACGGCGAGGACGTGATTGTGGAGGTGGAACTGCCCGGCCGCAAAGTGCAGGCGCGGGTGTGGGTCATCCGGGTGGGGCGGGTGCCGCTGTTGCTCATGGACACCAACGTGCCCGCCAATTCCCCCGCCGACCGCGACCTCACCGCCCGGCTGTATTCCAGCGATCTCGACGTGCGCATCACGCAGGAGATCGTGCTGGGCATCGGCGGGGTGCGCGCCCTGCGGGCCATGGGCATCCGCCCCAGAGTGTGGCACATGAACGAGGGCCACTCGGCCTTTATCATCCTCGAGCGCATCGCCGAAAAGGTGCAGACCGGCATGAGCTTCGACGACGCCTCGCGCGAAGTGCGGGCCAACACCGTGTTCACCACCCACACGCCCGTCCCGGCGGGCAACGAGGCCTTTCCGCTGTGGCTGATGGAAAAATACTTCCCGCACTACTGGGACCGCATGGGGCTGGACCGCGACTCGTTTATGGCGCTGGCCCAACTGGATCAGGAGTGGGGGCCGACCTTCTCCATGTCCACGCTGGCGCTGCGCTTCTCGGCGCGCCGCAACGCCGTGAGCGAACTGCACGGCAAAGTGAGCCGCGCCATGTGGAGTTACCTGTGGCCCGGCGTGCCGGAGGAGGACGTGCCCATCGGCGCCATCACCAACGGCATCCACACCGGCAGCTGGCTGGCCCGCCGCATGCGCTTGCTGTTTGAGCGCAGCATGGGCGCCAACTGGTACGACCATCTCGACGATCCCGAAACGTGGGAAAGCCTCATGTCCATTCCCGACGACGACCTGTGGAATGTGCACCGCCATCTCAAGCGCCGCCTGCAAATCTTCATGAACGACCGCGCCCGCGATCTATGGGCCACGACCCGCATCCACCCGGTGCAGATCATCGCCGCCGGGGCGCTGATAGACCCCAACATGCTCACCATCGGCTTTGCCCGCCGCTTCGCCACTTATAAACGCGCCGGGCTGCTGTTCCGCGATATCGGGCGATTGTTGAAGATTGTGAACAACGCGGAAATGCCGGTGCAGTTTGTGTTTGCCGGCAAGGCCCACCCCGCCGACGACCCCGGCAAGCGCGTCATTCAAGACCTGTACCGCATCGTCAAGCGCGCCGAGTTCGCCGGGCGGCTGATCTTCATCGAAGACTACGACCAAAATATCGCTCGCCATTTGGTGCAGGGCGTGGATGTGTGGCTGAACACGCCGCGCCGCCCGCACGAGGCCTCCGGCACCAGCGGCGAAAAGGCCGCCGTTAACGGCGTGCTCAATTGCAGTATCCTCGACGGCTGGTGGCCCGAGGGCTACAACGGCGACAACGGCTGGGCCATCGGCGCAGAAACATCGCTGGCGGACGAAGAGGCGCAGGACGCCGCCGACGCCGAGAGCCTCTTCCGCCTGCTGGAAACTGAAATCGTGCCGCTTTATTACAAGCGCGACGAAAACAACATCCCGCGCGACTGGGTGCGCAAAATGAAAGAATCCATTGCCACCCTGGCCCCGGTGTTCAGCACCCGGCGCATGGTGAAGGATTACGTGACTCAAATGTACGTTCCGGCGATACGAGCGGCGTTGGTGAAGACGTGATGCGTGATGCGTAATCAGTAATCACGTATCACTCTCATCCCCACACTCCCATACTCCCATACCCCCCCACTCCCCACCCCCACACATGACCCCTCTCCTCTCCGCTCTCTTCATTTTCGCCCTGCGCCTCGCCGACATGACGCTGGATACGCTGCGCGTGTTGTTTATGATGCGCGGGCGCAAGCTCACGGCGGGCCTCATCGGCTTTGCCCAGGCCACCATCTTCGTCATCGCCATCAGCCAGGTGCTCAGCCAACTGGGCAACGTGTGGAACATTGTGGGCTACTCCAGCGGCTTCGCCGCCGGGGTCATCGTGGGGATGGTGATCGAGGAACGGATGGCCCTGGGCTTCGGGCAAATGCGAATCATTTCCTCCAGCCGTGGGCAGGCGGTGGCTACGGCCCTGCGCGCCGCCGGATACGCCGTCACCGAAATTCCGGGGCGCGGCAAAGACGGCATGGTCAACGTGCTCCTCGTCACCGCCCGCCGCAAGGAAGTGGATCATGTGCAAAGCCTCGTCCTCGCCGCCGACGAGTCGGCCTTCATCACCATCGAAGAAGTGCGGCCGTTGTGGAGAGGGTTTTATCGAGCGTAAAAATACTCAATACCCAATACCCAATACTCAAGACCGAATACGCGCCGTGTCTTGAGTATTGGGTATTCAGTATTCAGTATTGGGTATTTGTTCATGTTGGATTATCTCGCCATCGGCCACATTGCCCGCGACCTCACGCCCGAGGGCGCGCGCCTCGGCGGCACGGCAACTTATGCGGCCCTTACGGCCCACGCCCTCGGGTTGCGAGCGGGCCTGCTCACGGCCACTGCCGACGATGCCGACCTGTCGCCGCTGAATGGCCTCAGCATTCACCGCCAGCCCTCGCCCTTCAGCACCACCTTCGAAAACCATTATGGCCCGCTGGGCCGCACCCAGTTCTTGCGCGCCCGGGCCGCAACGCTGAACGATTTCGACATCCCGCCGGACTGGAGCGCGGCTTCCATTGTGCATCTGGCGCCCATTGCGCGCGAAGTGCCCCCCCGTATGCCCGCCCGATTCCCCGGCGTGTTCATCGGCCTCACCCCGCAAGGTTGGTTACGGCAGTGGGACGATCACGGGCGCGTATCCCCGGCGCCGTGGGAGGATGCGGACTCGTTGCTGGCATTGGCCTCGGCGGTGGTCATCAGCATTGAAGATGTGGCAGGCGACTGGGGATTGGCGGAGGGGTGGGCGGCCCGCGCCGCTGTGCTGGCAGTGACCGAAGGCGAGCGGGGAGCCACCGTGTTTGCCCGTGGCAGCCGTCGCCGCCTCCCTGCCCTGGTGACGCCCGTGGTGGATGCCACCGGCGCGGGCGACATTTTTGCCGCCGCCTTTTTTGTGCGCCTATGGCAAACCGCCGACCCGTGGGACGCGGCCCGCTCTGCCGTGGCCCTGGCCAGCGACTCGGTGACTCGCGTGGGCATCGAGGGAGTCCCGAAGCAGAATACAGAAGTCAGAAAACAGAATACAGAAGTCAGAAGACGGAAGTGGTAGCACCCCACTAAAGCGTGGTGGTGCCCTGGTGGTGCGTAAAACTTGCAGAAAATGGGGTTCACTGGCAAACTCTTGCGACTTCCAAATCGCGCGAGAAACCAATGAACCCACAAAAGCTATTTTGCCCGAATATGG
>JACRBQ010000084.1 GCA_016213135.1 Chloroflexota bacterium
CAGCGCCGAAGTGACGGTGCGCACGTGTGGCGCCAAGATCGAGCCGACCAACAAGATTTGTGCCCAGTCCCATACCCGTTCACTGAACACTTGTCGAAACGCCCCGATCACAGGCATAATGTCGTTGGGCAGAGTAAGCATTTGGTTTCTCCTTTGTCGGAAAACCTGCTTACTCTGCCTTTTCGTTCCTGTCTACAAAATGGATAAAGTCCAGGGGAAGAGAGTACGTCGAATCTTTGGCTACTGGCGTTTTCTTCACACATTCGGCGGGTAGCGGATAGCCATCAGCTACCGGCTCTCATCCCTCAGCTTCATTCACGCCTCACCTTTCACTCACCCTTCATCCTTCATCGTTCATTCTTCATTCTTCGCCCCCATGCGCTCGCTCCCCCACCGCCTGCTCCTGCTCGCCCTCATCGTCACCCTCGCCGGGTGTGATGTAGCCCGTGGCCTGGTTCGGGCCGTGCTCCCCGTGCCCACCGCGCTGCCCACCAACACCCCCTACCCCGCCCCTACCCCGCAACCCGGCGCAGCCGTCAGCGTCAAAGTCCGCGTGCCCGTCAACACCCCAGCGGGCAGTTCGCTCAACCTGCTCATGCCCGACACCGTGGGCGGCCTTGCCAACCGCACCTTCATCATGACCGGCGCGGGCAACAACCTGTGGACGGCGGAATTCACCGCGCCCATTGGCTCGCTGCTGCGCTACCGCTACCAGCACCTCACCGGCCCGCAAACCGCGCCCGAAGTGCAAGCCGGCGGCTCGGCCATTCAATACCGCACCGCCCTCGTCACCGGCCCGACCGTCCTCGACGACACCGTGGCCGCGTGGAGCGACACCCCCTTCATCGGCGACAGCGGCCGCATCACCGGCATCGTGCGCGACGCCTCCTCCAATCAGGGCCTCCCCGGCCTCATCGTGTCCGCCGCCGGTCAGCAAACCTTCACCGGCTTCGACGGCGAATACGTGCTGTGGAACGTGCCCGCCAACGCGCCCCTCACCGTAACCGCCTTCGCCCCCGACGGTTCCTTCCGCACCGGCGCGGCGGCTACTACCGTTGCCGCTCGCGGCACAGCCGGGCTGGATTTTGCGCTGTGGGCCGCCAAAACGGTCAACGTCAACTTCATCGTCGCCCCGCCGCGCGACACACTGCAGGGCGCGCCCGTGCGCCTCGCAGGGAACATTCTGCAACTCGGCGACACCTTCAGCGGCGGCATCGTCCGCCCGCAGCGCGAACCCGTGCTCAAGCCGCGCTCCGATGGCCGCTGGGAAATCACCCTGCCGCTCTACGAAGGCCTCGACCTGCGCTACAAGTACACCCTCGGCAGCGGCGCGGTCAACGGCGAACTCCGCGCCGACGGCTCGCCCAACCTGCGCCAGTTCATCGTCCCCGCCGACGACCTCACTATCGTTCAAGATCAAGTCGCTACGTGGCACAGTTCGGTGGACCCGGCCGTCAGCTTCTCGGTCAACATCCCGGCCTCCACTCCGTTCTCCGATCAAATCACCATCCAATTCAAATTCAGCGACGCCTGGTCGGATGCCGTGCCCATGTGGCAGGCCACGCAGAGCAGCTGGATCTACACGCTCTACAACCCGCTCAACTTCAACGGCCAGGCCGAGTTCCGCTTCTGCCGCAACTACCAATGCGGCGCCGCCGACGACGCGGCCACCTTTGGCCCCAGCCCGGCGGGCTACCGCTTCACGCCCACCCTGTTCGCCACCTCGCTGCAAAACAACATCACCAATTGGCAGTGGTGGTCCGACCTCCCCGCCGTCAACACCGTCATCCCGCCCTTCAGCGCCAACCCCAGCTTCGAGGCCGGGTTCGAGTTAGCGCCGTGGAATGCCGCCGACGCGCCCGCCCTCTCCTTTGCTCTCGACACGATCAAAAGCGACAGCGCCAACTGGGTGCGGATACCGATCCTCTGGGATGCCCCGGCCGCCAACCCGCCACTCATCTCCGCCGATTTTTCCCGCAGTCCACTTCGCCCCGATCTGCTGGCGGCCATCAAAGCCGCGCGCGACCGCGGCCTCAAGGTGGCCCTCTATCCGCAAGTGCGCCCCGCCCCCAACGGCCCCTTCGCCGGCAGCCTCAATCTCTATTTTGACGCCGGCGCAAAAGACAACGGCTGGTGGGACGGCTGGTTCCGCGAATACGCCCGCGCCCTCGCCTACGCAGCCGACGTGGCCGCCTTCACCGGCTCCGACATGCTTTACGTGGGCGACCTCTCACTGGCCCGCGCCCTGCCCGGCGGGGCAGGCGCGCCCGCCGACGCCGAAACCCGCTGGCGCAGCATCTTCGCCGCCATCCACCGCGATCACTTTCGCGGCCCGCTGGCCTTTGCCCTCGACTTCGCCGGGCAATCGCCAAACTTTACTGCGCCCCCGCCGCCCTTCCTCGACGCCGTGGACGTGATCGACATTCACTTCAGCGCCGCGCTCGCCCCCACCTCCAACGCCTCTCTCACCGAACTCAAAACCGGCGCGGCCACCCTGCTCGACGGTCAACTGTTGCCGCTGGCGATCCGTTTCGGCAAACCCATCCTCCTCACTGCCGCCTACCCCTCAGGCGATGGCGGCGCGGCGGCCTGCCTCGGCGTGGCCGGCGGCAGTTGCCAGCCTGCGAACACCGCCGCGCCCGATCAGCCCGACACCGGCGCCTTCGCCCTCGACCTCGGCGAACAAGCCGCCGCTTACGAAGCCCTGCTCGATGCCATCGTCGAGCGCCCGTGGGTCACCGGTTTCTATGGCTACGGCTACAGCGTGCCCGTGGCCCTGCGCGATAAATACTATTCGCCCCGCGCCAAACCCGCCGAATCCCTCCTCGCCGCCTGGTACCCTCGACTCAAATAATCCCATTCTCTCTTCCCTCTTCTCTCTTCCCTCTTCTCTCTTCCCTCTTCCCTCTTCTCTCTCATGCGCGTCCTCCTCCTCTCAACCTACGAACTCGGCCACCCGCCCTTTGGCCTCGCCTCACCCGCCGCATGGCTGGCCGAAGCCGGAGCCACCGTGGCCTGCAACGACCTCGCCGTGGAACCCCTCAACGCCGAAGCCGTCGCCGCCGCCGATCTCGTTGCGCTCTACGTGCCCATGCACACCGCCACCCGCCTCGCCGCCGAGGTCCTGCCGCAAATCATCGCCCTCAACCCCCGCGCGCATGTGTGCTGCTACGGCCTCTACGCCCCGATGAACGAACCCTACCTGCGGCGACTCGGCGCGCACACCCTCCTCGGCGGCGAATTTGAAACCGCCCTCGTGGCCCTTTACCAACGATTGGCAGCCCACCTCCCGCCCGACCCGCCGCCCGCCGTGTCCCTTCCTCGCCAAACCTTCCGCGTGCCCAAACGCGAGGCGCTGCCTCCCCTCAGCGCTTACGCCCAACTCGTGCTGCCCGATGGCAGTTCGCGCCTCGCCGGATACACCGAAGCCAGCCGGGGCTGCAAACACCTGTGCCGCCACTGCCCTGTCGTCCCCGTGTACGGCGGCCAGTTCCGCATCATCCAGCGCCCCACCGTCCTGGCCGACGTTGCCTGGCAGGTCGAAGCCGGGGCGCAGCACATCACCTTTGGCGACCCGGATTTTTTCAACGGCCCCGGCCATGCCATCCCGCTCGTGCAAGAGTTGCACCGCCGGCACCCCGCTCTCACCTACGACGTCACCATCAAAATCGAGCACCTGCTCAAACACGCCGACCTGCTGCCCATCCTGCGCGACACCGGCTGCCTCTTCGTCACCAGCGCCGTCGAGGCGGTGGATGACGCCATCCTTGAAAAACTCGACAAGCGGCATACCACCGCCGACTTCATCCGGGCGGCCACCTCTCTCCGCCAAATGGGCCTGGCCCTCAACCCCACTTTTTTGCCGTTTACCCCGTGGACGACCCTCGCCAACTACACCCACCTGCTGCAACTCATTGCCGATCTCGGTTTAATTGAAAACGTCGCCCCCGTGCAATACGCCATCCGCCTGCTCATCCCTGCCGGGTCGCTGTTGCTCGCCCTGCCCGACGTGGCCGCCCTCGTGCTCCCGTTCGACGAGGCGGCCCTGAGCTACCCGTGGGCGCACCCCGACCCGCGCCTCGACCGGCTGCAAACCGACATCTTCGCCCTCGTGCAAACCGGCAACGCCGATCGCGCGGCCCTCTTTGAGCAGGTGTGGCGGCTCGCGCAAGAAGCCGCCGCCGACTCAACGACATCTCTCCCCCTCTTCTCCCCGCGCACCCCCATCCCGCACCTCAGCGAGCCGTGGTACTGTTGAGCAGAGCCAATGCAGGAGCGGTCCGCTTCTGATTTTGCGTAGAACACCAAAAACAACCGCAGGGGCGACCCTCGTGGTCGCCCGCTTATGATCGCCCGCCTTCACCGGCTCCGACATGCTGTATATGGGCGACCTCTCACCGATTTCCGCGGACGAAGTAAAATTGCCCGTGTAGCGGCAGGCCCTCCAGCCTGCCCCGTGCGTCGGACTTGAAAGGCCGCTCCAGGCGAATGAGGCGATCATGAAGGGCTTGATGAATTTTCGCATTTGGCTGGCGATGGGGTTGATCCTCAGTGTGATGGGTTGTTGCCTGCTCGGCGGCGGGCCGATCCTGTCGACCAATTCCGGCGGCGGGGGATACAGCAGTGGAAGCTCCGGCTTGTGGGATGGCGGCGGATCTTCGGACAGTGGCAGTTCTTGGGATTCGGGATCGTGGGATAGCGGCGGATCGGATTCGGGGTCGTGGGATAGCGGCGGATCCGATTCGGGGTCGTGGGATAGCGGCGGATCCGATTCGGGGTCGTGGGATAGCGGCGGATCCGATTCAGGGTCGTGGTGAGGTGGCACCATGCAGGCATTAGGCGCACTCTTCCTTTGCTGGGGCGGCATCTGTCTGTGTGTGGCCCTCGGCCTGTTTATCACTCAACGAAATCAACCCACAGCGGAAACCGCGCCGAGGAGCCGGCGCGCGGCCTTCGGCGGTCCACGTTCGCAAAAACCGGGACCGCCCATAGCGAGTTCAAGAGGAGCGCATATGCCGACCGGGGTTCGCAGAGATTTTCGGCGCGCGCGCATCGGACAGGACATCACCGTCAACCATCCCAAACGCGGGCCGATCACTGGAGAGATCATCGGCACCATTCGGTACACCGAATTATGGCAGAAGGTCAAAAACCCGAGCGAGCCGTGGGTGCCGACGGGCAATGAATTCACCGCGCACTGGTTGGGCAACTATATGCTGTATGAATGGAAGGAGCGATTGTTCTTGCTCGACGAGTACGACGCGCTAACCGACAAAGATATCGCGACGAGTTTTGCGCCGTACGCGCAACGCTTCGGGCAGAGCAACGAATCCGCCGACGTGTTCTTTGCCTACCCGCCGGCGTCGTGGAGGATGAGCGACATCGGCAAGTTCCACGTAACCGGCGCGCAGGGATCGGGCCTGCGTTTAAGCTCGGGCGCGACCGGGCGCTTCATACACGCCACCGGCGAAGGCGACCGGGCGCTTGTCGTCGAAGACTACCAATCCGGCTCCGGCGGGCAAGACACGGCGTGGATTGGATACGTGATTGAATGGAAAGACGTCCAGAAAATCTCGTGACGCCGTCACGAGTCACGCATCACCGTTGACCTAAACAGGAGACTCGAATGAAAAACCGCACCCTTCTGACCGGTATCGTCGCTCTGGCGGCCGCGCTTATCATTGGGCAAGTGTTGGCGTTTTTCATTGCGCCCGCCTCGTGGAAAGTGTTTGTCGAGCGCCTGCCCGTTATCCTGTCCCAAATCGCCTTCTGGGGCCCCATCTGCGCCATCTTCTCGGCAGGCTTTGTGTTCCTCACCCTGCGCTTGCTCGGCTTTGGATCGCTGGAAGAAATCCGGCAAGAGTCCGTCGAGCAGAACAACCCCACGCCGGCAATCATCTTCGCCGGCACGCTGATTGCCAGTATTCTGTTTTTGACTTTGGTGATCAGGCCGTAGCCCGACCCCATCATGCAAAACAAAAAAACCAACCTCTTCCGAAGTTGGGTTTTTGTTTTGAAGTTTGGAGTTTGAGATTCTGGATTCGGGATTTGCCCTACGTCCCCTCTTCCCACGAATTCATGTACTTGAATTGCTCGTCGGTAAACGAATCAATCGTCACGCCCATCGCCGCCAGCTTCAGCCGCGCAATCTCGCGGTCGATATCCACCGGGATAGAGTAGACCTGCGCCGTGAGCGATTTGGCATTCTTGGCCATATACTCGGCGCCCAAAGCCTGATTGGCAAAGCTCATATCCATTACCGAGGCCGGGTGGCCCTCGGCGGCGGCCAGGTTAATCAAGCGCCCCTCGCCCAGCAGGTTGATCTTGCGGCCATCGGCCATCACATACGTTTCCACAAACTCGCGCACGCGGCGCTTGTCGCCGCCGGAAAGAGTCTCCAGCGCCTCAATGTTGATCTCCACGTTGAAATGGCCGGAGTTCGCCACAATAGCGCCGTCTTTCATCACCTCGAAGTGGCCCTTGTCCAGCACCTGCTTGTTGCCCGTCACGGTGCAGAAGATGTCGCCAATCCTGGCCGCTTCCACCATCGGCATCACTCGGAAGCCGTCCATCACCGCTTCCAGCGCAGGCAACGGCTCCACCTCGGTCACGACCACGTTGGCGCCCATGCCCCGCGCGCGGTTAGCCAACCCGCGCCCGCACCAGCCGTACCCGGCCACCACAAAAGTCTTGCCGGCCAGCAAAATGTTCGTCGCCCGCACAATGCCATCCACCGTCGATTGGCCCGTGCCGTAGCGGTTGTCGAAGAAGTGCTTGGTGGTGGCGTCGTTCACCGCCAGCACCGGGAACTTCAGCGCGCCGTCTTTCGCCATCGCCTTCAGCCGGATCACTCCGGTGGTCGTCTCCTCCGTGCCGCCGATGATCTCCTTGATCAACTCGGTGCGCGACTTGTGGATCGTGCTCACCAGATCCGCCCCGTCGTCCATAGTTAGGTGGGGATGATGATCGAGCGCGGCCTTGATGTGTTCGTAGTAGGTGTTGTTGTCTTCGCCCTTGATGGCGTACACCGGGATTTCGAAGTTGGCCACCAGCGACGCGGCCACGTCGTCCTGCGTGGAAAGCGGGTTGGAGGCGCACAGCACCACATCGGCCCCGCCCAATTGCAGCGTGTGCATCAGGTTGGCCGTCTCAGTGGTCACGTGCAAACAGGCCGAAACACGCAGGCCTTTGAGCGGCTGCTCCTGGGCGAACCGCGCGCGGATGAGACGCAGCACGGGCATTTCCTGCTCGGCCCACTCGATGCGGTGGCGGCCACCCTCGGCCAGCTTGACGTTTTTGATGTCGTAGTTACTCATTAGTTTATTTCTCCTTGTTTTTTGACAACGGATGAAACGGATGGGAACGGATATTTTGTTATACCCGCTCATCCGTATTGTCTCTCGAGCGGAAAGTCGTGAAATCAGTCCACAGACCGTCTCAGAATTACTACGTATCCTGGTTAATCGCCGTTATGCCCCGTCGAGCTTACAACTTCCCAGCCCTCCCGGCTAGCGTTGTTGAGGTAGGATGTGAGATCAGTCCACTCCCTTTCAGGGAGGAAGCCTTTTCCAATCACTCTGCTTCCTTCCTGACCATCAACGGATATGATCTTGTTTCTGAGCCAATTGTCTGCACTTACGATCAGCACTCTATACTCTGCTTGTCCCATCGTGGCCTCCTCGGCCTTGAGCCAATGACTTCAAGAAAGTGATTCCAAGACAATCAACATCATCCGTTATCATCCGTTCAATCCGTTGTCAACAGTCTTTGCAATGCGCCGCCGTCGTCGAATTGCTGACGGAAGCGGGACACAAATTCGGCGGGCGTGAAAGAGTGGTTTTGCGTGCCGTTCTGCTCAAGGCAATACGTGGCCGCCAGCGCGCCCATCAGCCCGCACAACTCCCAGCTCAACCCCAGCGCCAGCCCGCGCAACAGCCCGCCCCGAAAAGCGTCGCCTGTGCCGGTGGGGTCCACAATCACCACTTCGGGGAAAACGGGGATGTCCCAGCGCTGCCCGTCGGCGTAAATGGTGGCCCCGGCTTTGCCCCGCGTGACGATCAGCGTTTTGCCGTGCCTCACCATATCGGCTTCGGTCAATGTGGTGCGCTCCTCGATCAAGTGGGCCTCGTAGTCGTTGACTACGATCATCTGCGCCCCGTCAATCCCCTCGCAGATGTCTTCCACGCTCACCCGCGCCAGTTGCTGGCTGGGATCGTACAGATAGGGGATGCCCGCCGCCACGCATTCGCGGATGCGCTCGTGCATGGCCGTGGGGTCATCCGGGGAGATGACCACCAGATCGGGGCGGTGAGGCAGGTCGGCCAATCTGAGTTCGGCGGCGTGGGCCATGGCTCCCGGATAGAACGAGGCAATTTGCAGGTTAGCCTTGTCGGTATTGGCGAAGAACGAGGCCGTCATCTTGCCCGGAATCTGCTTGATGGCGCTGGTATCCACGCCGTGCGTTTCGAGCCACTGGCGATAGTCGCCAAAGTCCTCGCCCGCCGTGCCCAGCACCACCGGCCTGCCGCCGAGCAGCGCATAAGTGTAGGCAATGTTCGGGGCGATGCCGCCGCGCTGACGGGTCATCGAGTCGACCAGAAAACTCAGACTGAGCGATTCCATTTTTTCCGGGTGAATGAAATCTTTGAAGTACCCCGGAAAGGTCATCAAGTAGTCGTAAGCAATAGAACCGGAGAATACGATGTGCATCTTTTTGACAGACACGGAGCAAGGGGGGCACGGAGATAATTTCTCCATGTCGCCTTGTCACCTTGTCGCTTTTGACAACCCCAGCCGGTCTCGCAGCATCACCGCCAGCCCGCGCAGGCCGTCACTCACCTTGATCTTTTTGCCCTCGGCATACGTCCGCGGCGAATAGTCTATCGCCACTTCCCGGATTGTATGCCCGGCCAGCAGGATTTTATCAACCAATTCGAAATCCAGGTCAAACCCGGTGCAAGCCAAATTCAGCGACTTGAACACGTCGCTGCGCACCATCTTGATGGCCGTGGCCACGTCGGTGAGGCTGCCGCCGAACAAGGCGTTGGTAATGGCCGTGAGCACGCGCACGCCCACGTAAGCGTAAGCATACTTGTACCGCGCATGCCCGCCCAGCACCCGCGACCCGAACACCGCCGCCGCGTGATGCGCCCGGGCCTCGGCCAGCAGCTTGGTCAATTCCGCCGGGGGATATTCCAGATCGGCATCCTGGATCACCCCATAGTCGCCCGTCATCGCTGCCACCGCCGTGCGCACCGACATGCCCTTGCCCATGTTGCGCGGCTGCAGGATCACCCGCACGTTCGGCGCGGTCACTGCTCTCAGTAAGTCGCGCGTGCCGTCGGTCGAGCAGTTGTCGACCACGATGATCTCCGTCTGCACGTCCGGGCCAAAGGCGACCGCCTGGATGCGCTCCAGCACGGTGAGGAGTGTATCGCGTTCATTGTAAGCACAGACGATGATGGAGAGTTTCATTCTACCCGCCTCGCCTGCCATTCATTCATCCTTCCGCCTTCACCCTTCATCGTTTGTCTAATGCCACGCCTGGGGCACAAACCTGTCGCGGAACACAATCCAGTACGCCCGCAGCCCGTCCCGCAGTCGAATCTTTTTGCCCTGCGCATACGTGCGCGGGTTGAACGAAATAGGCACCTCGCCGATTTTGCGCGTGGCCAGAGCCAGCTTGTCGCTCAACTCAAAATCAAGGTCAAAACCGTTGCACGTCAGCTTGAGCGATTGCAGGATGGATGTGCGCACGAGCTTGTAATTGGTGGCCACATCAGTGTAACGCGCCCCAAAGAGCAGGTTGGTAATGAGCGTGAGCAGCCGCACCGCCCAGTAATTCGCGGCGTAGTAGTGGTATCGCTTGCCGCCCAGCACCCGCGAGCCGTACACCACTTCCAAACCCTCAGACAGGGCTTTATTCAACAAGCGTGGATACTCCGCCGGGTCATATTCGAGATCGGCGTCCTGGGTGATGGTGTAGTCGCCGGCGCACAGCGGGATGGCCGTGCGCACCGACGCGCCCTTGCCCATGTTGCGCGGCTGCAAGATCACGCGCACGTTGGGCGCGGTCACCGTTTGCAGCAACTCGCGCGTGCCGTCGGTGGAGCAATTGTCCACCACGATCAACTCGCGCTGCCAATCGCCCAAATCCACGGCCTGCACCCGGCGGATGATTTCCAGAATCGTGTCGCGTTCGTTGAACACGCAGATGATGACGGAGAGTTTCATTCAGTGGTCGGTGGTCAGCCGATGGCCAATGGCTGAAGCGTCGTGGCCCATTGTTTCATTGTTCATTGGCTCATTGTTCATTGACCACCGTGCTCCGCCATAAACTGCGCGAACATTTCCAGCATGTAATCTATTTTCGCGTCCGTCAGACCGGGGTACACGCCGATGAAGAACGAACTGCGCATCACCTGATCGGCCACGGGCAAAGAGCCGACCACGCGGCGCTCGATGTTTTTGTAGCCGGGCTGCTTGAGAATGTTGCCGGCGAAGATCATGCGCGTTTCCACTTTGTGGTTCTCAAGGTAACGGGTCAGGGCGGTGCGGTCGAAGGGGGCGGTATCGCGCACGGTGAGCGGCAGGGCAAACCACGAGGGGTCGGCGTTGGGCAGCCACGTGGGCAGGATCAGAAACTCCTCGAACTTCTTCAGCCCGGCATACAGCCGGGCAAAGTTCCGCTTGCGCGCCGCCACAAAGCCGGGCAGTTTGTCCATCTGCGCCACGCCCATCGCCGCCTGCACGTCCGTCAGCTTCAGGTTGTAGCCAATCTCGGTGAAGTAGTAACGGTGATCGTAATAGCCTTCGATGCCGGGGATCTCGCGCTCGAAGCGGATGCCGCACTTGCCGTTCACCGGGTTGTCGTAGCCGCAAAAGCAATCGCGCCCCCAGTCGCGCACGGTGCGGGCGATCTTCGCCAACCGGCGGCTGTGGGTATACACCGCCCCGCCCTCGCCCATAGTGATGTGATGGGCCGGGTAAAACGACAGGGTTGCCACATGGCCGAATGTGCCCACCGATTGGCCGTTGTATTTCGAGCCGAGGGCGTCACACGTGTCCTCGATGATGAACAGATTGCGCGCCCGCGCAAATTCCACCACCCGATCCATGGCAATGGGGTTGCCGAGGGTGTGGGTGATGAACAACGCGCGGGTGCGGGGCGACATGGCCGCCTCCAACTGCTCGAGGTCGATGTTATACGTGCCCATCTCCGCATCCACCAGCACGGGGATGAGGCGGTTTTGCACGATGGGGGCCAGCGTGGTGGGGAACGTCACCGCCGGGGTGATCACTTCGTCGCCCGGCAGCAGCCGTTGCTTGAGCTGCGGCGAGCACAACGTAGTCATGGCCACGAGGTTGGCCGACGAGCCGGAGTTGACGGGGATGACCTCGCGCGCGCCGATGAACTTGCCCAGCCGCCGCTCGAACTCTTCGGCGTGCCGCCCCGCCGTCAGCCAGAATTCCAGCACGGCGTCCACCATGTGTACCATTTCGCGCTCGTCGTACACGCGGCCCGCGTATTGCACGCGGGTCTCGCCCGGCACGAACGGCTGGTCGGCGTGCGCCTTCTCGTAGTATTCGGTTACTTTGGCAAAAATCTCTTGCCGTAGGTTTTCTAAATCGTCAGACATTGCAACTATGTTTCGCCGCAGAGCGCACGGAGATAACTATTTTCCGTTTCATCCGTTCAGTCCGTTGTCAACAACCGTGTCAATCCTTCATCCAAACTGATCTGCGCCCGCCAGCCAATCAACTGCCGGGTGCGGGCCGCGTCAGCAATTTGGCTGGGCGCTTCGCCCGGGCGCTGCGGCAGCGCGCCGATGATCGCCCGCCCCTGCCCCGCCAGTTTAAAGATTCGCTCCACTACTTCGCGCACCGGCGTTCCGATTCCGGTCCCCAATTCCATGGTGTCGCCCTCGATGACAGTGGCCCGGGCCACGGCGATAAACCCTTCGACCACGTCGGCCAAATACACCCAGTCGCGCACCTGCTCACCGGAGGTGGTCGGGAAGCTTTCTCCCGCTTTGGCCGCGCGCACTGCTGCCGCCATCAGCGTGCGCGCCGGTTGCCCCGGCCCGTAGGTCTGAAACGGCATCACGCCCACGATGGGCCAGCCCTCGGTGCGGCGATACATCTGGCAAAATGCCCACGCCGCCGCCTTGGCCGCCGCGTACACGTTGAGAGCCTCGCGCTCGCCGGGGGTGCGGGCCACCAGCACCCGGCAACGCCCGGCCACCGCTTTCAGCAAATTGATCGTCGCGTCCAAATTGCCGCGCAACGCTTCGTGAACGGGCAAGAACGGATCGGTGACGCCGGCTGCCGCCAAATGAACCACCAGCGTGGGGTCGGCTTCGTTCACCGCCCGTGCCACCCCGGCGGCATACCGCAAATCCACCTCGGCCACGGCAACCCCATCGGGCACATCACGCCGCCGCGACCGCCCCGGACTTTCGCGCACCAGCGCCGTTACCGCCGCCCCATCGTTCACCAGCCGCTGCACCAACGCCCGGCCAATAAACCCGGTTGCGCCGGTGACAAGTATCCGCTCGCTCTCCAAAACGATGAGCGATGAATGATGAACGATGAATGACAAACCGTTGCCGATTCATCATTCATCATTCCGCATTCATCATTTCCCTGTACCATGCCATCGTTTCGCGCAAACCCTCTTCCAGCGTGTGCTGCGGCTGCCAGCCGAGGAGCTTGTGCGCGCGCTCCGAGGACAAATACTGGTTCTGAATCTCGTTGGGCGCGTTGCCGAGGATCACCGGCTCGAGCGCGGGGTGATCCGAGAGTTTGATGATGGCTTGCACCATTTCGAGCACGGTGCGCGGCGCGTCCACGCCGAAGTTGAACGTGCCGCCGGTGTGCGCCCCGCCCTGCATGGCCTCGGCCAGCGTGAGATACGCCGACACAATATCCATCACGTACACGTAATCGCGCTTCATGGTGCCGTCGGAGCGGATGATGGGGCGTTCGTTGAGCAGGGTCGAGCGAATGGTCCCCGGCACGATGCGATTCCAGTTCAGGTCGCCGCCGCCGTACATGTTGGCGCAGCGCGTCACGGCCACCGGCATGCCATAGGTATTGGCATACGTTTGGGCGATGAGGTCGGCGCACGACTTGGACACGTCGTACGGGTGGCGGCCCTGCAACGGCGCGTCCTCGGTGTAGGGCAGCGTATCGTGCGAGCCGTAGGCTTTGTCGCTGGAGGCCAACACGAACTGCTCCACTCGCCCCCACTGGCGGGCGGCTTCCAGCATGAGCCACGTGCCCCGCACGTTGGTTTCAAACGTGGGAACGGGCGCGCGGTTGGCAACACCCACCACCGTGAGCGCGGCCAAGTGGAAGCAGGTCTGGATTTCGTATTCCGCGAAAATGCGATCCACCACTTCCGGGTCGGTCACCGAGCCGCGCGCCACTTTGATGCGCTCCATCGTGCCGGAGCGGGCCAACTGACACTGCGGCACCCAGTCGCGCACCAAGCCCACCACGTCCGCGCCCAGTTCCACCAGCTCCGCCGTGAGCCACGAGCCGAGCACGCCCGTACAGCCGGTGATCAATACCCGTCGATCTCGCCAGAAACTTGCGTCTGCCATCATTTTCGTCCCCAGTGATTCTTGGACGCAGATGAACGCAGATTCACGCAGATAAATAGAAAATCAGCGTCATCTGCGTTTATCTGCGTCCCATACCTTCCACGGCGCGCCTTGGTCCCACAGGTCGTTCAGGGTCTGCGCCTCTTTGAACGTATCCATCGAAGCCCAAAAGCCGGTGTGGCGATACATCATCAACTGCCCATCCGCCGCCAGCCGGGGCAAGGCATCCTTTTCCAAATCCACCGTGTCGTCACCCTGCAAATAATCCAGCGCGCCGCGCTCGAACACAAAGAAGCCGGCGTTCACCCAGTTGGTCAAGCGCGGCTTTTCGCGCAGGCCCGTCACCGCATCGCCCTCGGCCTCCACGAGGCCATATTGCGACAGCGGCTGGTAGCCGGTGAGCGTCGCCAGCTTCCCGTGCGCCCGGTGAAACTTCAGCAGCGCCTCAATGTCCACGTCGCCGATGCCGTCGCCGTAGGTGGCGAACAAACGGTCGCCCGCCACTCGTTCGCCCCCCAGCCGCACCCGCGCCCCTTTGTTCGTGGGCACGCCGGCGTCGAACAGCGTCACCTGCCACTCGGCCTCGCGGTTGGGATGGTGGTACGTTCGCTGATCCGCCTGCCCCAGCGTGAAGGTCACGTCGTGCGTCAGCGCTTCGTAATCCAAAAAATAGCGGCGGAACCAATCGCCCCGATAGCCCAGCGGAAAGACAAATTGCGTGTGGCCGTAGTGGGCATAGAGCTTCATGATATGCCACACGATGGGCCGCCCGCCCACTTCCACCAGCGCCTTGGGCCGCCCTTCGGCCTCGGGGCCCATGCGCGTGCCCAGCCCGCCGACGAGGAGGATTACTGGAAGTTGCTCAGACATTTCTCACCGCCCGGCGCAGCCCTTCCCCATAAGGCGGCCTGACGACTCCGTTCTCGGTCACAATGGCCGTCACGTATCGGTTGGGAGTCACGTCGAAGGCCGGGTTGCGGGCGGTGATGCCCTCGGGCGCGACGCGCTCGCCGTGCGTCTCCAACCCCAACACCTCGTCCATCGGACGCTCCTCAATGGGAATGTGCGTCCCATCGGGAACCGACGGATCCACGGTGGACGTGGGCGCAACCACATAAAACGGCACGCTGTTTTCTTTGGCCACCACCGCCAGTTTGTACGTGCCGATCTTGTTTGCTACATCGCCGTTGGCGGCCACGCGGTCGGCCCCAACGAACACCGCCTGCACCTGCCCGGTATACATGAAATGCCCCGCCGCGTTGTCGGCAATCAAATCGAACGGCACGCCGAGCTGCTTCAACTCCCACGCCGTCAGCCGCGCCCCCTGCAATCGCGGGCGGGTTTCGTCCACCAGCACGTGAACGCGCTTGCCCTGCTCGTGCGCCATGCGAATCGCGCCGAGCGCCGTGCCATAGTCCACCGTAGCCAGCGCGCCCGTGTTGCAATGATGCAGCACCGTGTCGCCATCGGCGATCAGCGCCGCGCCGTGCATCGCCATGCGGCGGTTGATCTCCACGTCCTCGTCGGCGATCTTCTGCGCCTCGGCCAGCACCGCCGAGCGGATGTCGTCCGGATTTGGCAGCACCAAATGCCCGGCCAGAGTCATCACGCGATTCGTTGCCCAACTCAAATTGATCGCCGTGGGCCGCGCCGCATCCAGCACCGCTTTTGCTTGCGCTAGATCGTTCAGCAATCCGTCGCGGCCGCGGGCCGCGCTCTGCTGCGCCGCCAGCGCCATGCCAAACGCCCCCGCCGCGCCGATGGCAGGCGCGCCGCGCACTACCATCTCAGTAATTGCCTTCGCCAGTTCGCGGTAATCGGTGTAGTCAATCACCTCGAAGCGCCCCGGCAGCACGCGTTGGTCGATCAACCGCACCGCATTGTTTTGCCAATCCACGGTTCGCATACGTTCATCCGACCTTGCCCCCTTCCCCATCTCCGGTGCACAGGAGAGAGGGAGGGGCCGCGAGTGAGACACACAAAAAACGCCCTCGAATTTCGAGAGCGAATTCCGAACTTGGCCATCATGGTAACATAGGGGTCTTGTGTTGTCAAAGTATTTTTTTCCAAACGGGAGCCGGCGCGCCTCACGGGACGCCACTCGCATGACTCAGGGCCGCCGAACGCGCCGGGCAACTTTATTAATCGTTGGATTGCTGGGACTCGTCGTCGCCGCGTGCTCGCCGCGCGCCTTCACCTCCCTGTTTGCCACGCCGCCCCCCTCGCCAACAGCCCCCCTCGCCCCGTCGCCCACCGCAACGGCCACCCCCGCGCCCACCCCGTCGCCCACGCCGCTGCCCGTCGTCCGCGTGCAAGAAGCCGATCACGCCCTCTTCAACGGCGACTGGAACCAGGCCTTTGCCCTTTACCAGACCGCACTCGACCAGCAGGCCGGGTTTGCCAACAACATCGCCGCCGCCGCCCGCTTTGGTCTGGCTACCGCCCACCTTCGCGCGGGCAACCTCGACGCCTCTGCCGGGCAATTCAAGCTCTTTGTCCAGGCCTATCCCACCGACTCCCGAATGGCGGAGGCCTACTTCCAACTCGGCGCCATCGCACAAGCGCAGGGCACGTGGGGCGTCGCCATCGAGAACTACCATCAGTATCTCACCCTCAAGCCCGGCGTTATCGACTCGTACGTGTGGGAGCGCATCGCCCGCAGCTACCGCCAATGGGGCGACCTCGGCGGCGCGGCGGAGGCCTACACCAACGCCATCCTCGCCGACCGTTCCGGCGGACTCAACGGCCTCATCGAGCAAAAGGCGGAGGCCCTCAGCGCACAGGGCGACCTCGCGGGCGCGCTGGCCCTGTACGATCTCGTCGCCCGATCCACCGACTCCACTTTCACCCTGGCCCGAATGGATATTCTGCGGGGCCGCCTGGAACTGCAACTCGGCCACACCGCCGAAGCCTACGCCCACTTTCAGCACGCGGTGGACACTTACCCCGGCACTTACGACGCATACCAATCGCTCGTCGCACTGGTGGACGGCGGCGTGCAAGTAGACGACCTGCAGCGCGGCATCGTGGACTACTACGCCAACGAATACGTGGCCGCGCTGGCCTCCTTTGATCGCTACCTCGCGGACACCCAAACGCCCGACCCCCGCGTGTACTACTTCGCCGCCCTCACTCACCGCGCCCGTGGCAACACCGCCTCGGCCATCAACCGCTTCCAAAACATCATCACCGGCTACCCCGACAGCCCCCAGTGGGCCGGTGCGTGGAGCGAAAAGGCTTACACCCAGTGGGCCTGGGACGACAACTACAACGGCGGCGTGGATACGTTGCTCGCCTTTGCCCAGGCCGCCCCGGCGAACCCGGCCGTGCCCGATGCGCTGCTGCAAGCCGGGCGCATCGCCGAGCGCGGCAACCTGCTGGCCCGAGCCGCTTCCATTTGGGCGGGCATCAACACCGCCTACCCCGCCACTTCGCAAGCCGCCGATGGCGCGTTCCTCGCCGGCATTACCTACTATCGCACCGGCCAATACGAATCCGCCGCCGCGCAATTTCAGATCGCCGCCGGGCATCCCGCCGCTAACGCCGAACGCAAAGCCGCCGCGTGGCTGTGGCTCGCCAAAACCCAAAGCCTCCGTGGCGACACCGCCCCGGCGGACGCCGCCTACGACGCCGCCCAGGCCGCCGACCCCGGCGGCTACTATTCCCTGCGCGCCGCCGAACTGCGCCGCAACCTGTTGCCCTTTCCGCCCACCCGGGGTTACGACTTCAGCTTCGATGTCCCCGCCGAAAAAGCCGCCGCCGAACAATGGCTGGCCGACAAACTGGGCATTGCCAACACCGGCCGCCTCGGCGACCTCTCGCCCTCCCTGGCCGCCGACGGTCGCTGGGTGCGTGGTCGCGAGCTGTGGCTGCTCGGCCTCACCCCCGAAGCCAAAACCGAATTCGACGCCCTCCGCGCCGCCTACGGCAGCGACGCGCTGGCCCTCTACCAATACAGCCTGGCCTTCCGCGCCCTCGGCGCATACGCCACCGCTATCCGCGCCGCCCGCGCCTGCCTCGACGCCCTCGGCCTCGCCGACTCCTTCAGCGCCCCGCCCTTCTTCACCCACCTGCGCTTTGGCCCCTACTACGCCGACCTCATCACCCAGGCCGCCGACGACTACAACATCGATCCGCTCCTCCTCTACGCCCTCGTCCGGCAAGAAAGCCTCTTCGAAGGCAGCGTCACTTCTTCTGCCGCCGCCCAGGGCCTTATGCAAATCATCCCCGACACCGGCGACTGGATCGCCGACAGACTGCACTGGCCCAACTACCGGCAGAGCGACCTCTACCGCCCGTTTATCAACGTGGAGTTCGGCGCGTTCTATCTCGACTATCAGCGGCAATACCTCGGCGGCGACATGCTGGCTGCGCTGGCCGCCTACAACGCCGGCCCCGGCAACGCCGAAAAATGGCTCAGCGCCAGCCTGAACGACCCCGACCTCTTCGTCGAAATCATCCGCCTCGACGAGCCTCGCCGCTACGTGCGCGGCGTCTATGAGTTCTATGAAATCTATCGGAACTTGTACGGGAAATAGTCAGCACCCTGAGCGCAGGCTCGCGCTTAGCGAGAGCCGAAGTCGAAGGGAGCGCCGGTCAGACGATCCACCCAACGCAACAAACGAGGAACATTCGCCAGAAAGTAACGGCCGGGAGGCATGGGCGGCAACTCGCCCGCCGCTCCGGGGGACACATCCGCCATCGCCATCCCCTCCTCCGCCTCCACCCGGGCCGCTGCCCGCCCCCGCGCATCGTAAACCGCCGTTGACGCGTAAAACGTGGCCCGCAGTGAAGCCAGATGCGCCTGCGCCGCCCAGCCCCAATACTTTGGCCGCCCCAGCGTTGCCGCCAAAAAACTCAGCCTCGGCCACGGCAGCTTGGTCACGAACCGGCCCGACATCACCGCGTGCGCCACTGGCGCGCCCAGCCACAACCCCAGGCGGCCCACCTCCCCGGCATACCATTCGTCCATGGCCGCGCGGTCGGGCAGCAGCGCCGGCATTAGCTCGGCCAAATACACTTTTCGCCCCAGCGGAAAATTGAGCACGGCCCGGTGAAAACGCGGCGGCGCAGACGACACCAGCAAGGCATCCACATTGCCACGGTACGAAGCCGCCGCCCCCCAGTGGGCAATGTCCCAGCAGGTCAACAACCCAATGCGCCCCGCCGAGGTGGCCGCAATCAGTGGCCGGCGTCCCGGCGAAAAATACAATCGTTCCCACACAAACGGGTGCCGCTTGGCATACTGGTGCATGGCGCCGTCCGGCTCCATCAACACAAACACGTTGCGCACCCGCCTGCCCTGTGCGAGCAACAACGCCCCGCCCAGCACCACGCCAAGGTCGGCGCTCAGCCGCTTCATCCAGCGCAGCGTCGGCCCCTCCGGCCCTTCCGCCGAGGCGGCCAACCGCGACGAATAGGCATAGCCGGTGTTATACATTTCCGGCAGGACCACCACCGCCGCGCCCTGCTCCGCCGCATCGCGCACCAGCCGCTCGGCGGTGTGCAGATTGCGCTCCAGGGCAAAAGGGGTGGCAAAGAATTGAACAGCCGCAAGGCGCATGGGAGCCAATATAGTCCAAAACGGCAGGCGCGCAAAGGTTGTCAGGCCAAGACCGAGGGCCTTTCCAAAGTCGGCGACAGGCCATGACAGGGTAGGAGCGGCTTGTAGCCGCGAGCGGGCCTGCCGCAATTCCATGCCATCGCGGGTGCAACCCGCTCCCACGCGCACAGGCATGGCCTTTTGTCAATGGACTTTGGAAAGACCCTCGCCAAGACCGATGCGGTCCGCTGC
>JACRBQ010000087.1 GCA_016213135.1 Chloroflexota bacterium
CAGTCGGTGGACGCCGAGGCCATGGCCGCCACCAAACGGATTGTCGAGAACCGCGTCAACGGCCTCGGCGTGGCCGAGCCGCTCGTTCAGCAATCCGGCGACCGCCGCCTGGTGATCGAATTGCCCGGCCTGGCCAACGACGAGCAGGCGCTGGCGCTGCTGAAGCAAACCGGCCTGTTGGAATTTGTGGATATGGGTACCACAGTATTGCCCGTTGGAACCGAGATCCAAACTGATGTGGCCCTGGGCACTGCCGGGGAGGCCGCCCCCACGCCCGCGGCCACTTCTGCCAACGCCACCGCCGAGGCAACATCCACAGGAGCCACCCCGGCGGCCACGACCGAAGCGGCGCCCACCCCTGCCGCCCCCACCTACCACACCGTCATGGCCGGCTCTGACCTGACCTCGGCCACGGTGCAAACGCAGAACGGCGCCATTGTGGTGGCCTTCACGCTCACCGACAACGGCAGGAAGGTTTTTGGCGATTACACCAGCGCCAACGTCGGCAAGATTCTGGCGATTGTGCTGGACAAGAAAATCATCTCCACCCCGGTCATCAACTCCCCCATCGCCGAAGGCTCTGGCGTCATTGAAGGCAAGTTTACCATCGCCGAAGCTAACAACCTGGCCCTGCAATTGCGCTACGGGTCGCTGCCCGTGCCGCTGCGCGTGGCCGAAAGCCGCGCCGTAGGCCCCACCCTGGGCCAGGACTCGGTCCGCAAGAGCCTCGTCGCCGGCATCGTCGGCCTGTTGGTGGTGGCGATCTTCATGATTGCCTACTATCGCCTGCCGGGTGTGCTGGCCGTAGTGGCCCTGCTCATGTACACCGCCCTCACCTTTGCGCTGTTCAAGCTCATCCCGGTCACACTTACGCTGCCGGGCATCGCCGGCTTTGTATTGTCGGTGGGCGTGGCTGTGGATGCCAACATCCTGATATTCGAGCGCATGAAGGAAGAACTACGATCGGGAAAGAAACTGATCACCGCCGTGGAAGAGGGCTTCCGCCGCGCGTGGCCGTCCATTCGCGACTCGAACATGTCCACCCTCATCACCTGCCTCATCCTGTTCTGGTTTGGCAGCCAGTTCGGGGCCAGCGTCGTCAAGGGCTTTGCCCTCACCCTGGCCATCGGCGTGGCGGTCAGTTTGTTCACTGCGGTATTGGTCACTCGCACTCTGCTGCACGCCATTTTGGACAACATCGATTTCTCCGAGCGCCATTCCTGGTTTGGAATTTAGTAGAGACGTTCCGGCGGAACATTATTAGTAGAGACATTCCGGCGGAACGTCTCTACAGAGGTGGACATGACAGACATTGTAAGCAAACGCTACTGGTATTTCGGCCTTTCGCTGCTGGTCATCGTGCCGGGGCTGATCTCGCTGGCCCTGTGGGGCCTGCCGCTTTCCATTGACTTCACCGGCGGCTCCAAGCTGGAAGTCCAATTCCCCAACGCCACTGCCGCCATCCTGCCGGGCGACGTGAAAACTCTTTTGGCCGATTCCGGCTTGGGCGACAGCATCGTGCAGACTGCCGAAAACAACACCGTCATCATCCGCTCCAAAACACTGGACGAGGTGCAGCGGGCCGACTTGCTGGCGGCGCTCACGGCGAAATTTGGCGAAACGAAGCTGTTGCGCTCCGATAACGTAGGCCCCACCGTGGGCGCAGAAGTGACCGAAAAGGCGGCCATGGCCGTTGGGCTGGCGGCGCTGGGCATTCTCATTTACATCACCTACGCCTTCCGCGGCGTGCCGCACGCCCTCCGTTACGGCGTGTGCGCCATCATAGCCATGTTGCACGACGTGCTGGTAATGCTGGGCGCGGCTTCACTCCTCGGCCACTTCCTCGGCTGGGAAGTGGACGCCCTGTTCCTGACGGCGGCCCTCACCGTGATTGGCTTCTCGGTGCACGATACCATTGTGGTGTTCGACCGCATCCGCGAGAACCAGCGCATTTACCGCCGGGCCGCTTACGAGTCAGTGGTCAACCACTCCATCGTGCAAACGCTCGATCGCTCCCTCAACACCCAGCTCACGGTGATGTTCACCCTGCTGGCGCTGGTGCTGTTCGGCGGCGTGACCATCCAGCATTTCGTGATCATCCTGCTGGTGGGCGTGTTCAGCGGCACGTACTCGTCAATCTTCAATGCCGCGCCGCTGCTGGTGGTGTGGGAAAATAACGAGATCGGAAGGCTGTTTAGGCGGAAGGCTCCGCTAGAGGCGTAGTATCAGTAGATCACGCAGACCGTAGCGTAGCCCCTTGTGGGCGTCGAATGCGGCGCAGATACGGGCACAAGGCCCCGTGACGCCAGTTCGTGATCTGAACGGAAAGACGCGGCGTGTTTCACAAACACGCCGCGTCCTTTTTCATTTGCCTGCCTGAGCGCAGTCGAAGGAAGCGCTCGTAATGACATCGCGTAAGGTGAGCTACTTCACCAACTGAAGAGACGGCGGGATATGGTAAATCTTGTCCTCTTCATATGTAATATCAAAACTGCCATTGCCATCACCATAGACGCGCGCGCCGATCACTTGACCGACGACGGATGTTTCGCCCGGCGTGGCGCCGCCGCCGCGCGCCTGCACCACGCCGCTCATGGCGTAGATTGTTCCCGTCACTGCACTGCCGCCATTGCCTCGCACCTCGACCGTGCTCGTGTTATTGCGGGCAAGAAAGATGGCCATTCCCACGTAAGTGCAGGATGCCGTCGGTAGGCCAAATGTGCCCAGGCAGTTAGACTCGGTCGGGGCCGTAATGGTCAGGCCAGCATTGCCGGTGAACTTCATCCCGCCGTTGATGAAGTAAAACACAACGCCGTTGCCAACGATCCCGTCATTGCCCGAAATCGATATATTGCCCGTAATGCAATATATGCCGGGAGCATAAGTGCCCGGCCCCATAACAAGTTGACCGTAGCCGCCGTAGCGCCCCGGCTGATACATGCCGCCGCTAAAAACGCCGTTAGAAGTACACTGCGGCTCGGGCAAACTTGCCAACGGGTCTGCTATCGGCGTGCCGCCGTTCGCATTCGTCTGCACGGGATTCGTTACATTGGACACGCCTGAATAATCGTACGCGCCAACGCTGCTGATGATGAATCCAGAATCCACAGTAATGCCGGTGTTGTTCTGGCTGGTGGGCGATTTAATGGCGCACGGTTGCGTATTGGTTTCGGGTGTATTAAGAAAGATGTCGCCGTTGTGAACGTTGATGCCGCCGCTGTTGCCGCCGCCAGTGACTGCCACATTGTTGCCGCCCTGCGTTAGGCAATTCGACAGGGCTACCAGGGCATACCCTGCTTGCGGCGCTCTGCCGGCGACACCGTGCGCTGTCGCCCGCACGGAGTACACGGCTGGGCCGCTGTAAACAAGATGGATGAGGGCGGTCGGGACAGTTTGGGTCATAACCACTTCAATATATGAATTGTCGTACCCGCTCGGCGGACTAATGATCGTAATCTGAACGCTATTTTGCCCGTCCACGTATCCGTTGTTGGATAAAACCGACTGCGCGTCTGCCTGTCCGGTGGTGGTTGCCTGGTTAATGGCCAAGGCGTACGCCAGGGCCGCATTATCAACGGCGTTTTGCCCGCGACGCCTTTGCGTATACAAGTTGCCCCCGTCAATTGCCAGTCCGGCCATTCCGAGTAACACAATCATACCGAATACCAGCAGCACGATTGCCTGGCCTTGTTCATTTACATTTACATTTCGGCGATCATTGGTTTCCATAGGATGACTCCCTGAAACAGTCTTGCAGTTCACTCCCGTGTCCCGCGCCGACGCGCGCCAAAGCCCGTCTATCACGGGAATGTCGCCGATACGGTCGTCCCAGTGCAGCCATCATCAAAGGTGGCCTGCACCGAGAAACTGCCGGATATGTTGAAAGTGAATTCCAAGATAAGAGTCTTGGCGCTCGCGTCGATCATGCCCCGGTTCAGGGACGCCCAATCGCTGCCGGTGATGATCGAAGGCGAATTACTGTCCTTAGGGTCTGCAACCAAATCTGACGAGGTCCCAAAGTAGACCTTCCAGAATTTTTTACTTGGTCCCGTAGGCCACGTAACGACAAGAGTGTTGAGGGTGCGGAGCGCGCCAGTATAGTTGGTGTAACCCAGTTGAATCTTCTTACTGCTCGCGCCGGGCGGTGTGATCGACAACGCACCGGCAAGCATGCAGTTTCTATTGAAGCGCGCCGTCACGCTGGCGTTTGATGCCCACATGGTCAACGGCGTCGGGTTTGAAGTGCCCGTCACCGCGCCGCTCCAACTACTAAAGCTGTAGTTGGTTGCCGGTACTCCTTGAAGTTGAAGTTGCGTGTTGTAGGTATATTGATTGGCGCCGGCGCACGTGCCATTGGGGCTGCTGGTTATGGTGGCATTGATTGAACCGCTTGCGCTCGTCACCGGCGGGCTGCTCGTCGTGTCGGGCACAACAGTCTTTGTCAGCGTGTAGCAGTTGGCGGTAAACGCCGCGCTGATGGTCTTATCCTCATCCATCGTGATGGTGAGTGGACTCGTAGTTCCCGAGGCGTCGCCGCTCCATCCGGTGAATGAGTATCCAGTGGCAGGCGTAGCCGTCAGCGTCACGTCAGTGCCAAAGTAGTATTGGTTGGCCGGGCAGTTCACCGGAGGACTCGGGATTACCGACACCGTCCCACCGGAGCCGGCGCTAACAGTAAGGCTCATACAGGGCACTATAATGAACGCTGCCGTGACCGTGGTATTTTGGTCAATACTGACGTCCACCGGGTTGAAGGTGCTGGTTGCAAGCGTGACCCCGGTATCCGTGTCTTTGATCGTCCAATGATCAAAATCGTTGCCGGTGCCGCTGCTCGCTGTGGCTGTCAGGGTCACCGTGGTGAATTGGTTGTAACGGCCACCCGAGCAGTTGGCCGCAGGCGACGGCGCGGATATAGTTCCAGAGCCGCTTTCGACGCCGGTAGTGAGCGTGTAACACGGCACCGATTTCATAACGGCCGATAGCGATTTACTGCCGCTCATGATCAGCGTGGTCGGGTTTTCGCTGCCGCCCAAAGCGCCGGTCCAGTAGTCAAGAGCATATCCGCTGTTGCCATTGACCGAGAGGGTAACAATCGTGTTCAAGGTATAGCCGCCGGCGCAGTTCTGAGCCGAGGGGGTGATAGTGCCGTTGGCCGGCTGGGTGATTGTCAGGGTGTAGCAACCGAGCGCGAAATTGGCGTTGTATGTCTCATTGTCGTCCATCACGACGGTCACGGGGTTGGAAGTCCCCAGGCTGGTTCCGCTCGCGTCCGTCCAATTTTGAAAACCGTAATCGTCCGCGATGTTAGGCGAAGCCGTGATGACGACCGCTATCCCGGCAGTGTAGCAACCGGCGGTTGCCGGGCTAACCGATACCGAACCGCCCGCGCCGGGATTTACGCTGGTGGTCAGTGTATAGCAGCCGGCGGCGCCCGCATCCGTCTCATCGGTATCGGCCGAAGATGAGCAACCCGAGTCAGCCGGATAATCAATCAGGCCGTCGCCGTCATTGTCGGCGTTGTCGCCGCATTGCGGACTGCCTGCAATGTTGGGAAAAATACTGCGAGCTGCAGACACCGTGTACGCTCGCGACGAGATCGGCAGTAACGGTAGAATGGGCGAATAATTTGCGGTGGCTGTTACGAATACGCGATCGCCATTGGCAATCCCCGGAGAAGGTTGAACGCCCTGCGTGCACGTTCCGAACGAGGCGCCCGATCCATGGTCGTACACAATCGTAATATCCGAATCGTTCAACACGGCGAAAGCCGATGACCGCTTTGCGGCCGCTCGCATTCCATTACAATCGAGGTAGTAATAGTTCGCGCCATTGCCCGGATCGCCGACCACGGTGCCGTAACGCGCCGCTTCTCGCGCCGCATTGGATACGCTGGTATAACTTGTCAACATGCGACCGAACTCGACGATGGCGGAAATCAACAACAAAATAAGGGGCAATATCAAGGCGAATTCAACCATGCCCTGCCCTCCGGCGCCCTCACGGCGTGCAAATCTCTTTGCCAACTTGCCGAACAGACGAACTCGGCCACTTCGCATTTCTGAGACTTGAAGCTTGTGCCTGGTTGCAGCGATTGCTGGTTTCATGATGGTCTTCGCATTTATAAAAATGAGTTACGCGCACATGATTGAAGAGAACTGCTAGGGGCCGCTCGATGTAATAGTCGCCGCTGACCGCGCCGTCAAAGTCAACGTTGCCCCGCTGACCAGGTCGCTCACAAAAGGTGTAAGCAGCCGGTAAGGAGCCGATACGGTCACGGTGATCTGGCTGCCGATGGATGTCGCGCCAGAGTCAGTAACGGTGACGGTTGCTGTGCTCCAATCCAGCAGAGTCCCTGTGGGCGCGGAATTCTTAACGCGATACGTAGTATTGTTTGGATTTGCTTTATCGCCGCTGGTACGCCAGGTGGGGTGCACGGCGGCAAATGCCACCCCTTCTCCTGCCGCATCCTGCATAGCGAGGAAGGTGAAATACGCGCGGCCCAAATCAAGCACCCCCAATAACAACACCATGATTATTCCAACCATGAGCGTGAACTCGACCAGGCTTTGCCCGGCAGGTTGGCCTTCGTAACGGAGCAAAGCTTTCCGCCCGCCCCGCAAAAATGATATCCCGCGATGAATAAAAGCCATATCGTGATCTATCCTTCAACACCGATGGCCGGCGCAAAAGGAGTCTGGCGCGCTACCTCTATATCGGGTATTACCCTCACAAGTACAGCCGAAACACACCACACCGCAACTTTCCGTTGTCTAGAACAGTGCTAATTTGACGCTGAAGTCTAAAGTCATCTTAGCAGAACTATCGGTTAATTTTGTTAAGTTTGACCCCTCCCAAGCCCCGGCCAGGTAGTACGATATACCCATTCCGGCCGGGCCGAACCGGCGGCGGGTGGCCGCGCGCTGGTCTTTACCGGCCAATCAGCCAGTGTTTGATCTGTGAATCGAATAAAAGCATCATCGCCGCCCCGGCCACCAGAAACGGCCCATAAGGGATGGCCATGAACAGGCTGGCGCGGCGGCGGGCGGTCATTACGGCGAGGTAGATCAACGCCCCCACGCCCCCGGCAAGAATAGCCACCACCAGCGCCAATACAATCCCCGTCCAGCCCACGGCCAGCCCAATCACGCCGGAGAGATTCACGTCGCCCTCGCCGAAGGGAATCTCGCCAAGCGACTGGCCGCGCACGCGGGCCATGAGCCCGCCAAATGCCCAGCCAAGAAGGTACACCAAATAAATAGCGATGAACCCAACCACGCCGCCGATCAGTGTTTTAGCCAGGCCGCGCTCCGCGCCCGCCAGGCTGTAGAGGGCAGCCACTGCGCCCGTGGGCACGATTGTCACGTGCAAGATCAGCCGGTGTTCGAGATCGATCACGGTGATGAGCAACAAACACTCCAGCAAAATCGACAGCAGGGCAAATTGCAGCGTGAGGCCAAAGCGAGCGAACACGTAGGGCCACAGGGCCGCCGAGACCAGTTCCACCACCGGCCGCCGCCAGGCCAACGGCGCGCCGCAGTGCGCGCAGCGGCGGCGAGCCGCAAAAGCAACGAGCGCCATCCACTGCCACGGGCCAAAGGCGTGGTCGCAATGGAGGCAGTGAGGCAGGCGCGGGCGCGCGCGCCGGGGCAGGTCGTCGGCCAGAGCGTTGAGGGCCGCGCCGCACGCCAGGCCAATGGCAATCAGCACAACGGTGGACAACAGTGTAAATAGCATGGGGCGATTATAGCGTGAGTCGCGCGGGGCTATGCTAGAATCACGCCATGTCCCAATCCACTTCTCTTCGATACTTTCCCGACCGCGACCGGCTGAGCGTGGTCACGGCAGTGATTCTGCTGGCCTATGCGCTGGCGCGGTTTGTGGATTTGCCGACGCGCGAACTCACGACCACGCTGCTAGGCTCGTCGATCGGCCTGCAACTCAACGGGCAAGTGATTCTGCTGCTCATGGTGGCGGCGCTCATCAGCACCGGTTCCGACACCCTCATCCGCAGCCACCCCAGGTTTAATCCGGCCTCGGGCCGCACCTTTGTGCACTGGATATTGCCGGGATGCACGGCGCTGGCGTTGGGGCTGTTGCTCAACCTGGCCCCATTGGGACCGGTGTGGTGGCTGGGGCTGGGGCTGAGCGCGTTGTTTTTAGTGGTGGTGCTGGTGGCTGAGTATACCGTGGTCGAATCCGACGACCGGGCCTTCCGGGTGGCGGCCTTTGGCCTGACCGCCTTAAGCTACATTGTGGCGCTGGCGTTGTTCGGCTGGATACGTCACACCGGGGCACGCGCCGCGCTCTCGGCCACGGGCACGGCCGTGCTGGCCGGCGTTTTGGCGCTGCGGCTGTTCGTGCTCAACGGGGCCACGCTCCGGCGCAGTTTTGTTTTTAGCGCCAGCGTGGGACTGGTGACGGGCGAGGCCATGTGGGCA
This sequence comes from Chloroflexota bacterium, assembly GCA_016213135.1. Lineage (GTDB taxonomy): Bacteria > Chloroflexota > Anaerolineae > Anaerolineales > VGOW01 > VGOW01. The sequence continues at coordinate 8,439 of JACRBQ010000087.1, forward strand.
CTGAACTATTGGCGCATCACGCCCATGGCGGCCGGGCTGTTGTTGCTGGCCCTGTTCTACAGTTTGCACGGCGTGGCTAACCAGCACTTGCTCGGCCAACTTAGCCGGCGCATGGCGATCGAATACGCCGTCGTGGGATTCATCGGCGGCGTAATTGCGCTGACTCTGGCCATGCCGCGCTAGTAGCTCGCCAAGTTTGGATCGCATAGTTGTAGCCTAGCGCCTTGTGCGCGTGCGCCGCCCACAAGGGGCTAGGCTACACAGTGTTCTAACATTGGCGGACTACTAACGTTAGGGGTAGGGCGCAGGCGCCTGGCCGGGCGTGGGCAACTGGGGCGCGGTGGATGTGGCCGTGGGAGCCACGGTGGGCGACGCGGTGGGCGCAAACGTGGCCGCCGGCGCCACCGTGGGGATGTTGTCAGTCGGCTGCCCGATAATCTCCGGCAGCAGCGGCCCGATGACGAAGCTCAAGATCACGATCACGCCCAATATGGCGAGGAGGCGCGAGTTGCGCGAGTCTGATTTGCGAGGTTTTGAAGTTTTCCGGCTCATCGCCGCGATTATATCACGCGGGTTCTACTTCGATTGGCTGTTGGAATTAGCCGCCAGCCTGGCTTCGCGGCGCTTGGCCCGCCAGCCGATCATGCGCTCGGTGCCATTCATCAGCCGGGTGATGTTAGGCCGCAGCGCCCACACTTGCAGCACGAACGTCAGCAACCCGAAAAGCACGTACTCCCACGGCGCGCCGAAGTACGCCGCTCGCACGGCAAACACCAGTGTGGCCACCAGCCCTACCGACATGGTTGCCACCGAGGCGTAACCGATGCCAAACAGCACCACCGCGCCCAGCGGCAGAATAACGGCCACGCTCCACACCCATAGGCCAATGGCCCCGCCGACCGAAGGCGCGCCCCCCGCGCCGCCGTGAAAGCGCAACCGTGTGCGGCCCGCCGCATCGGTGACGCGTTCGGCCAAGAAGACGGAGTAGTTGTGGCCCAACACCGCCACCACGCCCGCCAGCGCTTCAATCCAGTGGTTGCCGCCTGTGAGCGTGCGCGCCAGCCACACCGCCCCCGCGCCTTTGAGAATATCCAGCAGCGCCGTGAGCAGCCCCGCGCCAAACCCGGCGGCCCGCATCACGTTCGTGCCGCCCGTGCGGCCGCTGCCCACCGAGCGCACGTCCTGGCCGCTGATGCGTCTGACGATCACCAACCCGAACGGAATAGCCCCCAAAAGATATGCCACGACCAACGCTGTCACTGCAACTACGATCGTCATAGTTCCTCCTGAATACCCAGTTAAACCCTGCACACCGCGCAGAGTTTCAAGACTCAATTTGAACGGACAATTCGGTCACGCTGCCTTGCGATATCGTGAACGCCCGCGCCTGCCAGCGGCCGTGCCCGTCCGGGGCGCAGATGATGTAGGCCGCCTCGGGGTAAAAGGCCTCGGCCACGTCGGTGGCCGAGGGCACGGGCGGCCCGGCGGGGTGCGAATGAAAGATGCCGACCAAATCCCAGCCGCGCTCCTCTATATCTATCAGCACATCGATCAACTGCCCCGGCGCTACAAAATACCGGACGGGGCTGTGCGCCGCGTTCTCCGTCAGATACACCTTCTCCACTCTCCCCTCGCGCCCGCCGAGTAGCCCGCAGGCTTCGTGGGGTTTTCCTGCCTCAACGTGGGCATAAATTTGGGCGAGATGAGAGGGGGAGAGAATAAGGGCGCCCAATTTCAATCTTGATACCGCGCGCGAATACCCTGATATTCCCGGATCAGGGTTGTATCGTCGAGGGCTTTTTCAAATTGACGAAGCCATTTGAGCACGTAGCGGTCATCCAATAGTTGGCCCTGTTTCTGAACAACATTGGCAACGTCAATTTGATCTTGCGGGCGCTGAGCGATGATTTTCAAAATAATCAAATCTTCAGCCGAACAAACGCGCGCCTTCTTGCCGGGCGTCAGCTCCAGTGTGCGCGCGCGAGAAATGAGCATTTCGTCAAACGCAGTGTCCGCCAGTTGAATGTCTAGCCGATTTCCCGCCGAATTCAAAACAAAAATAATGCCATTGGTTCGCAATGCCAGGACCGGATCAGCTTGCAGAGAGTGATAGTCGGGCGTGAGGAGATCCAACAGACGCTGGTGTTCTTGGCGATGCAGGAGAATCTTGATGTCCACATCGCGAGTGAGGCGCGCTTTTGCCCAAGCTCCAATTGCCAGCCCGCCAATCAGCGCCGATGGAATTCCTGCCTCGTCCAACCGCCGCTGCAAATCCACCAGCGCGTTTACGAGATCTTCCATACGCCCCTCCCGTTTCTCATCCACAGCGCGAAGCCGCTCCTGGATGCGCACCAGCCGAGTCTCGTAATCTTTACCATATAGCGCATCATCACGCGCTAACCAAGATTCAAACTCTGCGCGCAAAGCCAGGAATTCCCGCGCTCCCTGCTCAGTAGTCGTTTCCTTGAGCAGACGGCTTTCCAACGCCTCAATCTCGGCCCAATTCACATCGCGGATTCGCCGCAAATTGCTCATCTCCGGCTTCATACGTCCAATTATACCCGACGCGGCAATCGTTGTGGCAGCGCTGTCAGCGACTTTGAGAACCCCCGTCCACTTCGCCCTTGACAGGCCATCCTATTTAGCCTATCATACGCCGAGATTTAGGTTAACCTAAATAATTTCTTCGGAGAAATGAAATGGAAATCTCCCACGCCGTCGAAGACTATCTCAAAATCATTTACGAGCTGCAAGGGGCCGGCGGCAAGGTGAACACCACCGCCCTGGCCGAACGGCTGAACGTCGCTCCGGCCTCGGTGACCGGCATGATCAAGAAGCTGGCCGAAGACCGCCCGCGCCTGGTCAATTACGAGCGGCATCACGGCGTCACGCTCACCACCGCCGGAGAGAAGATCGCCCTCGAAGTGATCCGCCATCACCGCTTGATCGAGCTTTACTTGCACGAAGCTTTAGGCTATTCGTGGGATCAGGTGGACGCCGAAGCCGAAAAATTGGAGCACGTGATCTCCGAGGAGTTTGAAGACCGCATTGCGGCCGCGCTCGGCCAACCCAAAATCGATCCGCATGGCGACCCCATACCGACCAAAGAGGGCGTCATCGCCGCGCCAACCGGTGAGCGGCTGACCGATCTGGCGGCCGGCCAACGCGGGCGCGTGGCTCGCGTTTCGGACGACGACCCCGCCCTGCTCCGCTATTTGGCCGAACTGGGCATCAAACCCGAAACGGCCATCGCCGTGGTCGATCGGTCGCCGTTCGACGGGCCGATGCACGTGCGCGTGGGCAACCGTTCGCCGCAGGCGCTCGGCAGGCAAGTGACCGATCACGTGTTTGTGGAAGTGAGATAAGGCTCTCCCGATTTTGGCGGGAAACCCCGATTCCCGTTCATTCCGGCAGAACCTGAAATAAATTCAGCACGTTATTAGGAGCAAAGAATGCCCAGGACTTTATCCCGACGAGAGTTCTTGAAACTAGGCACGGTTGGCACGCTGGGGATCGCCGGAACTGCCGCCCTTCGGCAAAATCCGGCCGCCATCGCGCCGCCGAGTGACGCCAGCATGCCCGGCATGGACGACGGTATGCACGGCATGGAAGGATCAAACATCACCACCGGCGAGGTGGACACATCGCGGTTTGATCCAATGAAATATCTCACCGATTTTGATTACGGCAAAACCAGCACCCTGCCCAACGGCCGGACTTTGCGCGAGTGGGATGTGTTCGCCGGTGACAAGGAGATCGAAGTGGCCCCCGGAATCTTCTTTCCGGCGTGGACGTACAACGGGCAGGTACCCGGCCCCACCTTCCGCTGCACCGAAGGCGACCGTCTGCGCTTCAACTTTCTCAACGCCAGCGCGCATCCGCACACCATTCACTTTCACGGCATCCACCCGCCGGCCATGGACGGCATCACGCCCAACATCCCACCCGGGGGGCGTTTCACTTACGAATTCGATGCCCAACCGTTTGGCCTGCACCTGTATCACTGCCATACCATGCCGTTGAAGCGCCACATTCACAAAGGGCTGTACGGCACGTTCATCATTGATCCGCCGCAGGGCCGCCAGCCGGCCAAAGAAATGGTGATGATGATGAACGGCTTCGACACCAACTTTGACGGCGAAAACGAAATCTACGCCGTCAACACCGTCGCTTTTCATTATGCGAAACACCCGATACAAGTGAAGGTAGGCGAGTTGATTCGAGTCTATCTGGTCAACATCACCGAGTTCGATCCGATCAATTCCCTGCATTTACATGCGGGCATGTACAAGCTCTTCCGCACCGGCACGCGCCTCGATTACTACGAGTACACGGACAACGTCATCATGGGGCAAGGCGAGCGCCACGTGTTGGAATTCACGCTCGAATACCCGGGATTACATATGTTCCACGCCCACCAAAGCGAACTGGCCGAACTGGGCTGGATGGGAATGTTTGAGGCCAAGTCATAATCATGGATACCCCTGAACCTATTTCAGCAGGTAGAGACGCTCCGCCAGCAGGTAGAGACGCTCCGGCGGAGCGTCTCTACAAAAACAACCCGCCTCTGTGGCTCTCCGCGCTCATCCCCTTTGTGCTGTTGGCGGCCCTGGTCGCCATATTCTTTTTCACCAACCCGTTAGCCATTTTCAAAACCGGAGGACTGCCGCCCGTCGAATCGCTTTCTTTCGAACGCGTCGAACTGCTCCCCGGCCAATTCATCGTCACCGTGTTCAACGGCAGTCCGGATGCGCTTACCATTGCCCAAGTAACGGTGGACGACGCTTTTTGGGAATGGGAGATCGCGCCGGCGGCTGAACTATCCCGTTTTGGGCGGGCGACGATCACAATCCATTACGACTGGGTGCAAGGCGAGCCGCACGCCATCACCCTCTTCACCGCCAGCGGCACGCCCTTCACTCACGACATCGCCATCGCCGCCGAAACGCCCCGCCCCGGCTTGACTCAGTTTATCGCCTATGGATTGCTTGGTATTTACATTGGCCTGATCCCGGTGGGACTCGGCCTCCTGTGGTTCCCGGCCATGCGGCGCATGGGGCGCAAAGGTTTGAACTTCCTGCTGGCGCTTACGGTGGGCCTGTTGGTGTTTTTGTTGATTGACACGGCGCTGGAGGCCATGGAAGTAGCCGGCGGCGTGGCTGGAGTGTTTCAAGGGTTGCCGTTGGCGATGTTTGCCGCGCTGTTGTCGTGGTTGGCAATCATGGCCGTGAGCGGCAAACAGGCCGAAGCGGAACGGGATAGCAGCGGCGGGCGGTTGCGCATTGCCGCCTTGATCGCCCTGGGCATCGGACTGCACAACCTGGGCGAAGGCCTGGCGGTCGGCGCGGCATTCGCGCTCGGCGAAGCGGCGCTGGGATCGTTTCTCGTGATCGGCTTCACGCTGCACAACGTCACCGAAGGCATCGGCATCGCGGCCCCTGTGACAAAGGATCGTCCATCGCTCAAGTCCTTCATCGCCCTGGCCGCGCTGGCCGGCCTGCCCGCCGTCCTCGGCGCGTGGGTGGGCGGCTTCGCTTATTCGCCGCTGCTGGCGACGATCTTCCTCGGAGTCGGCGTGGGCGCGATCTGGCAAGTGATTGTGGAAGTGGGGCGGCTGCTAATCCGCGACGCCGAGCGGGAAGGCTTGCCGGTCGTCTCGTGGCTGAACGTCGGCGGGTTGCTGACCGGGATTGCCGTCATGTATATGACGGCGTTTCTGGTGAAGTGAAAGGAAGGGAGCATCTTATGGAAGTATCCATTGCTTTGAAAATCACGGTTCTCACCAAGTCGTACGGAAGCACACAAGCCTTGCGCGGCGTGGACCTCGATGTGCGGCGCGGCGAGATCTTCGGCTTCCTCGGGCCGAACGGCGCGGGCAAGACGACCACCATCCGGTGTGTGCTTGATCTGATTCACCGGAACGGCGGCACGGTGAGCGTGCTGGGCATGGACCCGCAGGAGAATCCGGTGGCCGTGCGTGCTCGCTGCGGCTACCTGCCCGGAGAACTGCGGCTGGACGACGCCTTCACCGTGGAAGGCCAACTGCGCTACCTCAACCGTTTGCGCCATAATCACGCCGACTGGAACTACGCGCGCGAACTCGCCCGGCGGATTGACCTTGACTTGAAAACACCCATCAAGAATCTCTCCAAAGGGAACAAGCAGAAAGTGGGCGTGGTTCAGGCGTTCATGCACCGGCCCGAACTGCTGATCCTCGACGAGCCGACCGCCGGCCTCGACCCGCTGGTGCAAAGGGAGGTGCTCCGCATCATCGGCGAAGCGCGAAAAGCCGGCGCAACTATCTTCTTCTCCTCGCATAATATCAGCGAAGTGCAGGAAGTCGCCGACCGCGTGGGCATCATCCGCAACGGTGTGGTGGTCGAGGTGGCCGAGCCGTCCACGCTCATCAATCGCTCTCTGCGCACCGCGCGCGTCCGCTTCCGCCGGCCGGTGGACAGCCAGGCACTGCTCGCCACACCGGGAGTCAAACTGCTGGCGCAGGAGGACGGCGCCAGCCTGTTGCTCCAGGTAGAGGGTGAGATGGATGGGCTAATTAAAACTCTGGCCGGGTTCCCGGTGCTGGACTTTGAGACCGAACGCCCGACGCTGGAAGAGGTCTTTCTCACCTACTACGGGAGCAATCAATGAGCGCCATTTTCTTCAACGCGCTCGCGCGCATGCGCGGGCAGATTCTCGGCTGGGGACTGGGTTTGGGCCTGCTGGGCTTTTACCTGATGCCGTTCTACGACACGCTGGCGGAGCAACAGGAAACCATCAAGCAACTACTGGCTTCCTATCCCCCGGAACTTATGGCCTTCTTCGGCAACACCACTGTGATGTTCACGCCGGAGGGATACCTGGGCTTCGAGTATTTCTCGCTCATGCCGGTCATCCTGGGAATCTTTGCCGTGCTCGCCGGGAGCGGGCTGCTGGTCGGCGATGAGGAGAGCGGCACTCTCGATCTGGTGCTGGCGCACCCCCTCAGCCGCACCGAGTTATTCCTCGGCAAACTGCTCGGCTTCATCGCGACCACGGTGGGCATTTTGATCCTGGCCTGGCTGGGGCTGGTTATCGGGCGGAATTTCTCCAACATTGACCTGACTGCCGGCCAACTCGCCATGCCCTTCCTTTCCCTGTTTGGGGTGCTGCTCCTGTTCGGCGCGTTGGCGCTGCTGCTCAGTATGCTGTTGCCTTCCCGCCGCTTCACAGCCTCTCTCGCCGGATTGCTGCTGGTAGCGTGCTATTTCGTCACCTCGTTGGCCCGTGTGGATGACCGGCTCACGGAACTTGCCCGCTTCTCGCCGCTCAACTACTACCAGAGCAGCGACGCCATGTCTAATATGAACTACACCTGGATCGCCGGGCTGCTGGCGGCAGCCGCGCTCTTTGCCGCAGTCGCGTGGTGGCGATTCGAGCGGCGCGACATCCGGGTGGGCGGCGAGGGCGGCTGGCGGATCCCGTTGCCGTGGCGGCGAGCGGCCCCACACAACCGCTGAGGGGAGCACAGTATTCGTCCGCGGAAGCTACCGCTCACCGCGAAAGCTTTTGAACCGCGAAGGCGCGAAGAACGCCAAGATCGAAGAATGTGGAACAAAAACTTTGCGCTCTTTGCGACTACGCGGTGAGACTTTGGTTGCGGCTGGAAGCCGCGTTATGAATACTGAAACCGTTTTCCGCATCATCACCGCGCTTCTTTTCATCACCGCCCTCTTCATCGGCGGCTCCTTTCGCCGCAAGGCCGAGCGCGAAGGGGGCGCATTGAGGACGCCGGCCGGGAACAAGTGGGTCGTCCTACTGCGCCTGATGGCGTTGGTCGTCGTCTTGCCGTTGTTCGGCTATTGGATCAATCCAAGCTGGGTCGCGTGGGCGCGAGTCGCCCTGCCCGACTGGCCGCGATGGATTGCGACCGGAGTCGCCGTCGCCCTGCTCCCGATGATGGTCTGGGTGTTCACCAGCATCGGGAAAAACATTTCGACTTCGCACGACACGCGGCACGGCCATGTACTCGTCACGCACGGGCCGTATCGGTGGGTACGCCATCCGTTGTACAGCGTGGGCTTCCTCTTCGCCGTCGCGCTGACGGTCATTGCCGCGCTGTGGTGGCTGGCGGTCGGCATGATCCTGCCGCTTTTCGCCCTTCTCCTGCGAACAGGAAAGGAAGAGGAAAAATTAGTCGAAGCATTTGGCGATGAGTATCGCGATTATATGAAACGCACCGGACGGTTCCTGCCGCGATTGAGCCAGTGACTCGAGATGACCGACTCAACAACAGGCGTGCTTGCCAATAAACGGAAAGGGATGTCAAGCCGTTATGACCGGCTGGCGCTGGCGTTCGGTGTCGCTGTGACGTACTTCACGACTTACTTGGCACAGTTTTAAGGAAAGGCTCAATTACCATATGGGTACACCGGGAAAAAAACTGGACTCGGTTGCAGTGGCGGCGCAAGTCAAACCGGGCGACTCCGCCACCGTGCGCGACGCCAAGCACATCCTCTCCGGCAAAAGCAAAAAAGGCTGGCTGGCGCAACTGCTGCCGTTCCTCGGCCCGGCGTTCATCGCCAGTGTGGCCTATGTAGACCCCGGCAACTTCGCCACCAACATACAGGGCGGCGCAAAGTTCGGCTATATGCTGCTGTGGGTCATCGTGGCCAGCAACCTCATGGCCATGCTCGTCCAGATGCTGTCGGCCAAGCTGGGCATTGCCACCGGCCACAACCTTGCCGAGCAGTGCCGCATGCACTTCCCCGCCCCGGTGGTGTGGGCCATGTGGGCGCTGATGGAACTGGTCGCCATGGCGACCGACCTGGCCGAGTTCCTCGGCGCGGCGCTGGGCTTCAACCTGCTGTTCGGCATGCCGCTGTTGCAAGCCGGGCTGCTGACGGCAGTCGCCACCTTCCTCATCCTCGGCCTTGAGCGCTACGGCTTCCGGCCCATCGAGGCGGTCATCACCGCGCTGGTCGGCGTGGTGGCCGGCAGCTACCTCGTGGAAACCATTTTAGACAAGCCGCACTGGGGGCTGGTATTCACGCATGCGTTTGTGCCCCAGTTTGCGGGAACCGAGAGCGTGCTGTTGGGGGTGGGCATCCTGGGCGCAACGGTGATGCCGCACGCCATTTTTCTACATTCGGCCCTCATGCAAGATCGCATCGTCGTCCGCGAGCCGGAGCAACTCAAGCGCCTGTTTCGCTTTGAGTTGGTAGACGTGCTGGTGGCCATGACCGTGGCCGGGTTGGTCAACGCCGCCATGCTCATCATGGCCGCTTCGACTTTTTACTACAAAGGCCTGACGGAAATCGGCACGATTGAGGAGGCCCACCGCACACTGCAACCGCTGCTGGGCCCGGCCGCCGGTTGGGTGTTCGCCGTGTCGCTGCTGGCCTCCGGGCTGTCGTCGTCCTCCGTGGGCACCATGGCCGGGCAGGTGATCATGCAGGGCTTTTTGCACTGGCACATCCCGCCGTGGATCCGCCGCGCGGTCACCATGGCCCCGTCGCTCATCGTCATCGCCATCGGCCTCAACCCCACGCGCACGCTGGTCCTCAGCCAGGTGGTGCTCAGTTTCGGCTTGCCTTTTGCCATCATCCCCCTCATAATGTTCACGCGGCGGCGCGACATCATGGGCGTGCTGGTCAACAGCTGGCTCACAACCGTTATTGCCTCCATAGTCGCGGCGATCATTGTTGTGCTGAACGTGTTCTTGCTATATCAACTCACCTTCGGGGCCTGAGGCAATGTTCAAACACCTGTTGATCCCACTCGACGGTTCGCGGCTGGCCGAATCGGCCCTGGCCCCGGCGGTGTATTTGGCTCAAACGCTGAACGCGGCAGTAACGCTGCTGCACATCATCGAGCAAGATGCCCCGCGACAAGTTCACCGCGAGCCGCACTTAACCGGCCCCGTCGAGGCCCAGCAGTACCTCGATGCCGTGGCCGGCCGCACGTTTCCGCCCGGCCTCACCATCAAGCGGCACGTCCACAGCGATCAAGTGGCCGACGTAGCCCGCAGCATTGCCCGTCACGCGGATGAGTTGGCGCCCGATTTGATCGTGATGTGCGCCCACGGGCGCAGCGGCCCGCGCGACTGGCTGGTGGGCAACATTGCCCAGCAGATCATCGGCATGGGCACCACCCCGGTGCTGCTGGTGCGCTCACCCCAGGGGGCCGCGCTGCCAGCCTTTAGCTGCCGGACGCTGGCGGTGCCATTGGACGGCGACCCGGCGCACGAGCAGGTATTGCCCATCGCCGCCGCCCTCGCCGCGTGCTGCGGCGCCAGGCTCCATTTGCTGATGGTGATCCCCACGCTGGATACGCTCTCCGGCGAAAAAGCCGCCGCCGCCATGCTGATGCCGCAAACAATGAACGCCCTGCTCGAACTCAACCAGCAAAATGCCGACGAATACCTGCGCGGGCATTTGCCGCCGCTGCACGGCGCGGGCCTCACAGCCACTACCGAAGTGGTGCGCGGCGACCCGGCCACCGGAATCATGGAGGCCGCCAAACGCGCCGCCGCCGACGTGATTGTGCTGGGCACGCACCGCAAGGCCGGCCTCGGCGCGTTCTGGGCGGGCAGTGTCGCGCCGAAAGTCGCGGGCCGCACCACCCTCCCGCTGCTGCTCATGCCGCTGCCCAAAGCAAAAACCGGCGACTAATAAGATGTACGGGCGAAGCATTCGCCTCCGGCACCCAAAGCCACAAGAATCCGCGCGGCGAATGCTTCGCCCCAACCTCGCACCATCAATTAATTGGGAATCGGTTCTATGACAACCTTCACAATGACGATTGACGGCCGGCCCGTGGCCGGAGAGCGCACCCTGGGCGTAATCAACCCCGCCACCGGCGCGGTGTTTGCCTCGTGCCCCGATTGCACCCCGGCCCAACTGGATGCCGCGATGGACTCCGCCGCCCGCGCCTTTGCCACGTGGAGGCTGGACGAAAACAAACGGCGGCAGGCGCTGATCGATTGCGCCAACGCGCTCAAGGCGCAGGCGCAAGAGTTGGGGCAGGTGCTCACACAGGAACAGGGCAAGCCGCTCAAAAACGCCATCGCCGAAATCAAGAACGCCGCGTTCCATTTTGAGCATACCGCCACCCTCCCCATCCCGGTGGACGTGGTGCAGGAAGACGAGCACAGCCGGATGGAAGTGCACTACAAACCCTTCGGCGTCGTGGGTGCCATCACCCCGTGGAACTTTCCGGTGGTGCTGGCCGTGTGGAAGCTCGCCCCGGCCTTGTTGGCGGGCAACACCGTGGTGCTCAAGCCCTCGCCCTTCACCCCGCTTTCCAGTCTCATGATGGGCCAACTGCTCGCTGCCGTGCTGCCGCCCGGCGTGCTCAACGTCGTTTCCGGCGGCGACGCGCTCGGCGCGCGGATCACGGCGCATCCCGTCCCGCGCAAAATCTCATTCACCGGCTCGGTGGCCACGGGCAAAAAAATTGCCGCCGCCGCCGCGCCCGATCTCAAACGCCTCACCCTCGAACTGGGCGGCAACGACCCGGCCATCGTGCTCAAAGACATCGACCCCAAAAAGCTCGCCAAGACTCTTTTCTGGGGCGCGTTCTCCAACAGCGGGCAGGTGTGCACCGCCATCAAACGCCTCTACGTCGAAGAAGAAATCTACCAGCCCTTGCTCGACGAGCTGGCCGCCGTGGCCCAGAGCGTCAAAGTGGGCGACGGCATGGACCCGGCGACGCGGCTGGGGCCGATCAACACCCGGCCGCAGTTTGAGCGTGTGATCGAATTAGTGGAAGATGCAAAGGCGGCCGGGGGGCGCATGGTCACCGGCGGGCAACGGCTTGACGGCCCCGGCTACTTCTACCCGCCCACGCTGGTCACCGATCTCCCCGACGAAGCGCGGCTGGTGGCCGAGGAGCAGTTTGGCCCGGCCCTGCCCGTGCTGCCCTTCCGCAATGTGGATGAAGCCTTGCAGCGCGCCAACGCCACGCACTTCGGGTTGGGCGGCTCGGTGTGGACGAACGATCTGGCGCGCGGCGCGGCATTGGCCGCGCAACTGGAATGCGGCACCGGCTGGGTGAACCAGCACAACAACATCAGCCACCTCACGCCGTTTGGCGGAAACAAATGGTCGGGCATCGGCTACGAGCAGGGGCCGTGGGGCTTGGCCGCGTTCACCCAGTATCAAGTGATTAATGTGTTGAAGAGCTGAGCCACGAACCCACAGGGCGCTTCGCCTATTTCGCGAATTACGCGAATAGCGGAGCAGACCTGTCGGGTCTGGTTGAAGGTTAGCAAACCTCAAGAAGGCAAGACCCGACAGGTCTTTGAAACGCATTGAGCGATACCGGGATAAAGATCGAAAACTCACAAACCCTTGCCCCCACCGCCTGTCGTTCACCATGAGCCAGCTCTCGACGCTTATCTTGAAACAGATAACACTCGACATCGGTCAGACTCGCCGCTGTCGGTGGCTTCGCGTTCCTTCGTATCGCCAGACCGGTCTGATGGGACCGAATTGGTCGTTGCATTGTTTGCCAAAAGACTCTTTTTCTGTGTACAATGATCTTACTGAGTGGTGGAAGTGCGAGGAAGTTGGATGACCCAGCCAAGTGAGTGAGCTTTAATTTCCAAATAGCGGGTCAGGGTCTCCTGCGCGCGGCTTAGTTCAACTCGGATTGATGCGGCGGCGCAGGGAAACGTGTTCTTGATTTTCTCTTCTTCCGCCGCATCAATCCTTAATTCGTTGGGCGCTTTACCTCTTATCGGAGTGAATTGACATGGAGAACTTGGGAACGATACTTCAAGGCGTCGCCTCCTTGGCCTGGCCTCTACTTATTGCTTTCATTCTGATTAGTTTTCGTGCCAGCATCAAAAACGTGTTGGATTCTGCAAGGTCAAGGAAGTTCATTCTAAAGGTGGGTAACAATGAACTCACGATGGAGGAGGCCAGCGAACAACAACGCATCCTCGTAAGCGATTTGCAGAAACAGGTTGTTGCAATTCAGGAATCTCTGAAAATGCTAACACAAGCCCAGCCGTCTGGCACACTCGCATCAGAAGTTCCGCCAACAATTCCAAAGCCAAGTGCCGTGAATTCGATTTTGTGGGTGGACGACAATCCCAAGAACAATGCTTATCTCACCGAAAGTTTATCAGAGTTAGGCATTGAGGTGATAACGGCTTTGTCTACAGCGGAGGCGCTTGAGAAGTTCAGAAGCAGGAAATTCGACCGGGTCATAACAGACTTAGGACGCAAGGAGGGCTGGCGGTACAACTCCACCGCCGGAATTGAACTTGTCAAGGAAATACGGAAAATAGACCGTGACGTACCGATTGTTATCTACACTAGCAATGACTCTGTCGAAAGTAATAGGTTATTGGCGAAGGCCGCAGGTGCAAATGAAATCACTGCGTCTCCCACAGCCCTGCTCAATACCTTGCAGGTAGGACTGACACAATAGTTCACGCGAAAACGCGCCCAACCCCGCGTGCAGTTGACGTTGCTCCGCAACGCAACTGACGCCGACCGTTGGGCGGACAGAGGCAAGGGAGACACTCATGACGCAGGACCGAGGGACGACGCGACGCACATTCGTGACGCAGCTTGGGGCACTGGTAGGCATGCTGGCGGCTCGGGTGTCGCCAGTCACCGCTCAGGTGCCCGCCGCGAAAGACCACCGGTCTGGCTTCCTACGGAGGCCGGGCGCCGAGGTCTATTACGAGGTTTCAGGAGCCGGTCCAGCCTTGATATTCGCGCACGGGGCGGGCGGGAATCATCTCTCGTGGTGGCAGCAGGTTCCACACTTCGCTGTACGGTTCACCTGCGTAACGTTTTCGCACCGTACTTTCGCACCATCGACCGAGACCCCAGCGAGCACCGGCCCCGCGGACTTCGTGAGTGACCTCGGAGCACTGATCGAACATCTGGGCCTTGCGGAGGTCGTGCTGATTGCGCAATCCATGGGCGGTGGAACTTGCCTACCGTACGCCCTTGAGAATCCTGGTCGGGTCCGAGGGCTTGTCATGGCCTCGACGCTTGGCGGCGTGGACTATTCCACGATAAAGCATCCCGAGGTCGCGCGCGCGGCCGAGTGGGCTCAAGCGGTCGCGCGAAATCAGGTGGAGCTAGCCAAGGAGGGTGTCCATCCAGGGGCGGGTCTCCGAATGGGTCGGGAGCAGCCGGCTTTGCATTACCTGTACCGACAGATTGACGACATGACTGACGCAGCTCGCAAGGAGAGGCGTGCCAAGATGGCAGGCAGCGTCCCTCGTCCTTCGGTGGAAGCGGTTAGCCGATTGTCTGTTCGAACCTTGTTTCTCACGGGAGAGGAAGACCTTGTCGTCTTTCCAGGCTCGTCCGTCGCGTTGGCATCGGTCATGCCGATGGCGAAGGTCGAGAGCGTGCCACATGCCGGTCACTCTGTTTACTTCGAGCGTGCCGAGGCCTTTAACCTCGCCGTTGACCGATTCATTCGTACTTTGTGATTGCCAGCCGCCCAACCACGCAATGGAGCCGTCGGCGCGTCCATTGACGCAACGCACCGCGGCTCATCGCTGTCGTTGGGCGCCAGAGAAGGCTGTGAGTGTCGACGTTGTCTACCGCGGTCGTCGAATCGGAGGCCCGGGCCTTACGCAGGCGCTAATTGAACTCCTCGTCTGTGAGCAACGGGTTCATGTTTGCGGCGGTCGTGAAGCGAAA
>JACRBQ010000083.1 GCA_016213135.1 Chloroflexota bacterium
GCCTCGGCCAGCAACGCGCACAGTTCGGCGTCGCCAGGCGTGTGCTGCTGCAATTCGACGTACAGCTTGTTTGGGAAGAGCGAGTTGAGCGCGCCCAGCAGTTGCGCGGCGGCGCGCGGTTGGCCCTGCGCCAGCAGCGTGTTGAGAGCGCTGAGCTTGCCGCCGGTGAGGCACAGCAGCCCGTCGGTGTGCTGCGCAAGTTGCTCGAAGGGCAGGCCGCGCTCCGGGTCGCGGTGCGGGGCGGTTTGGGCCAGCGTGCTCAGCCGGCACAGGCTGCGCCAACCGGCGAGGTCGGCGGCCAGCAGCACGATGCTGCCTGCGCGTGGCCCGGCGGCGATCTCCGGCGGGGGCAGCACGGCCAACTCCAGCCCCACGATGGGCCGCACGTTCGCTTCGCGGCAGGCGTCGTAAAACTCAATGGCGCCGGTGAGGCCGTGATGATCGACCAGCGCCAGCGCGCTCATGCCCGCCTCGGCGGCGGCTTGCGCCAGCGCCTGCGGCGAAGCCAGCCCGCGCAAAAACGAATAGTAGGAGTGTGCGTGCAGATGGATGAAGGGGGTGGGCACGAGGGAGATTGTAGCGCAGGATGGGCATCACCCTATTCCCAACGGTTGAGCTTAGCGGCGTGGCGATGATAGTCCCGAACGGTTGCAAACCCAAACGCCTGCTAACGAGACCGGCCAGTACCCACGCGGCGTTGCCGCGTCCGGTGGAGCGATTTGTTGGGTGGCGCTTGTGAGTGCTCACGGCAGATTGTCTAAATCTGCCAAGTCCTTGTGTCTTCCGCTGGCCTTCTTGTTCAATTTGAGATGCCTAAGGCTGATGATGTTGACTTCAACCCCGTCGAGCATATCCGTAACGCGCTCCGCGTAACACTCGTCGAACGTCACGCCGGAAACCCCGGTTGTGACTTCAATACGCATGGGCGGGTAGCCCAGCCGCACAATGTTTTGGTCTTTCAGGAACAAGCTGGTATTCAATTCCGGCGCGTCAAAGCCGAAATCGCGCAGTACGGTCACCATGCGCTGGGCATTACCGGGATTGAGGGCAACCCAGATATCGATGTCGTTGGTAGCCCGTGGGTAGCCGTGATAGCCGACGGCGTAGCCCCCGATGAGGAGATACTCAACGCGGTTAGCGTTGAGCAAACTCAAGAACTCTTTGAAGTCGAGCGGAAGCTCGGTGTCCATAATTGATGCGGCGCAGAATTTCGACCTGGCGCAACCGCTCAGAGGGGGTGCGCGCGAGCCAGAACGCCTTTTCATCCGAGGCGTCTGTAAGGGCGGCCACTGACAAGGCAGTTCGATCAACGCGGAGGGAAGGGGGAAGCGTGGCGCTCATCTCGTCACCTGTTATTCGCGACTATTGTACGTCAATTCTAGTTCGGCGCGACTGATGAAGAATGGAAGCCAGCCAACGGTAGGCTTCAGCCGCGCCGAGCGCGCGTCCGAGCGTTGTGCTTCTCAACAACGATTCTTGCGCGCTCGGGAACGCCAGCGCGCCCATGCCCGCCCCGGCGGCGGCTTGCGCCAGCGCATGCGGCGAAGCCAGCCCGCGCAAAAACGAATAATGGGAGTGTGCGTGCAGATGGATGAAGGGGGTGGACACGAGGGAGATTGTAGCGCAGGATGGGCATCACTCTATTCCCAACGGTTGAGCTTAGCGGCGCGGCGATGATAGGCCCGAACGATTGCGAACCCAAACGCCTGCAAACGAGACCGGCCAGTACCCACGCGGCGTTGCCGCGTCCAGTGCAACGAAGGTTTGAGCTGCCAGGAAAAATGGTTGCCCGCCAGCCCTGGGCAACCACCCAGCGAAGCATCCTTATGCGCGTTCGTACGCGTTCAGGAAATCGTCTCTCGATATACCCGATTGGGCGAGGATAGTTCGCAATGTGGAGCCCTTGATGGTTCGGTGATTCGGTATCGTCAAAGGCGTTCGGGCGCCGTCAGGATTGTTGCGCGCCATCGAGAAGTGATTGCCTTGTCGTACCAGCTTGAAACCGAGACTTTCCAGCGCCTTGATGACCTTGTCGATGGGGGCGTCGACAGGGAATTTCGCCATCAGACGACCACGCCCATTTCGGCGACGAAGGCTTCCAAAACGGGCGGCTCGCCTTCAGTTATATTTGAACCGAACGATTCGATATGGAATCTAATCGCTGACTTGACATCTGCGAGCGCTTCTTCATACGTATCGCCTTCGCCCACGACGACGCCTTTCAGGCCGAGAGGATAAGCAACATATCCATCGGTGTGTTTCTCTACAATGATCTTGAACTGTTTTTGCATGGCTAACTCCTCGCCGGTAACGCTTCTCCGTGATAATAGCACAAATCGCTTGCATGCCATTGTTGGGCGCATTCATTGGTATTTCTTCTGTGCTAGCCCGCTATCATAGGCGCAACCACTCCCATGAACACAGAAAGCGCATCGATTACCCAGTGCATCACAATGAACGGGAATAGACGCCTTGTCCTTAGGTAGATTGGCATCATCGCGGCGAGAGGCAGGGCGGTGACAAATCGGTAAAGCATGAACTTCCAATCCCACACAAGGAGAGGTAACGCCGCATGTTGTAGCGCCCACCCCATGGCCGTAATTATTACTGCGAGCCAGGCTTGTCGGGATAGGACTTCTAAACGCGGCAAGGCGTAGCCTTGATAGGTCATCTGCTCTGTCGCACCCCAAATGACGGGCCAGATCAGGAAGCTGTACACAGCCGCCCAGGTTGGCAATTCTCCAAACAGACCGGGCGGAGGCTGCGTGCCATATAGCAGCCTGCCAAAAACGAGCCCGCTGACGAGGCCAATAGGAAACAACAGGAGACAATAGCCCAGCCCAAGGAGTAGATCGCGCCCCAGTCGGCGATGATCGAAGTTGATCAGGTCCCCAAGGCGGATGCCTTCCCGGTTCGCGAATGCCATTAGCAACAGGAGACAAACAATGTCGATCAGCGTGCCATAGACTGTCAGCCAGGGGGCCGCGGCATTCCAAGGACTTGCGCGGCGTTCAAGCGCGAAGATGCCGGCCACAAGTGACTGGGCCAAGATTGCCAGAACGAATCGGGCAAAAACCATCACGATGGGGCGCGCCCATGTGATACGGCCCGCGAAGAAGCGCTCTTCAATGGCCTGTTTGGAATTGAGTGGGGTTACGGCAATAACTGCGCTCATTGAATATTAGCGTCTTCCCAGAGTGCGGTAGTGAACTCGCCTGCCGTGGCGAAGCGTTCGTCGGGGTTCTTCGCCATAGCGCGGCGGATGGAGTGCGCCGCAGCCAATGGCAAGTCCGGCGCGACCTCACATGGGTCGGGCGCAGGTTGGGTCATATGCGCGATGAGTATAGCGCCGGGGTTGGCGTGCTTGAAGGGCAGTTCGCCGGTGAGCATCTGATAGACCATCACTCCGAAAGCGTAGACATCCGCTCCGCCGCCCACGTTTTCCGATGCCTGTATCTGCTCCGGCGCAATGTAGTCGAATGTCCCCAACATGGCTGTCCGCGTCAAGCGTGTGTTCCCACTCACGATCTTCGCGATGCCAAAATCCATCAGCACCGGCCGCGCGCCGTCCAGCATCACATTCGAGGGTTTGACGTCGCGGTGCACCAAGCCTCGCTGATGAGCATAATCGAGCGCATCGGCAACGCCCTTGATGATTGGCAGGGCTTTATCTAACGGCAGCCTTCCATTGGCGCGCAGATAGTCGCTCAAGTTTTCTCCGGCGATGTACTCCATTACCATGTACAGCGTCCCGGCCTCTTCGCCAAAATCAATTATCTCGACGATGTTCGGGTGTTTGAGATTCGAGACAATCTTGGCTTCGCGCTCGAAGCGTTTTCGGAGTTCGGGGTCGGCGGCGAGAGCGGCGCTGAGAATCTTGATCGCCACTGAGCGGTTGAGATTCAGGTGAGTAGACTTGTAGACTTCGGCCATGCCGCCACGCCCAATGAGTTCCAGCCCGGTGTATGCGCCCAAGCGGGCTTGGGTGAACACGCGGGCGATGCTGATGGGCGCGGGGACGGGCGACTCAGCTTTCTGGTAGTCAATGTGGATGTTATAAAAGCGCTGATCCACGAACCGTTGCAGGTTGCGGCGCGCCGGTTGAAAGACGACGCCGAACGCCAGGGCGGACACCGCCACCGCCACGAGCGGCCCGCCCACGAAATTCTGGAACACTTGTGAGATAACAAACAGATTGACACCGAAGAATGCCAACAGCAAACCCGTGAGCGCGCCGTAGACCAGCGTTCTGTTGATGAGGAAGTCAATCTCAAACAGGCGGTAGCGCAGAATTGAGATCCCGATTGAGAGTGGAATAAGCAGCAGACTGCCCACAGCAACCAGAAAAAGAACGAGTCCGCCGAACAACCCAATGGCGCCGATCCTGAACAGAGCGAACCCGAACAGTATGACCGTGATGGTCGCCATCAATCCAAGGACAATCCATTTGGTTTGCTGGCGCTCCACCAGGCCGGAAACGCGGCGGTAGCGATAGAATTGCGCGAACACGCCGGTGCCATAGCCGATCAGAATCACCAGAACTATCGGGAGCGAGACTTGGCTCGTGCTTAGATCAGAGAAGGTGAGCACCACCACAGCCAACGCCGCCCAGCCGATAACCGGCACACGTGCCCAGCGGGGGGCAAACTGCCCGTTGGGAAAAAGGTATAGCAACAGGATGAACAAGCCCTGCCCCAGCCCGCTCATTCCGTTGGCCAATAACATCCAGGCTCGTTGCTCGGAAGCGAAAATGGAAACGGAAGGTGTGGCAAACAGGGGGAAGGTTAGCAGGGTGAGCGAGGTCAGCAGCGCGATCCACTCATCAGACTTGCGCCAAAAGATCACACCGGCAACGAGAGAGAAAGTGAGAAGCGGGGCCGCGTTGAGAATGAGGAAGTACGGAAGAGCAAAGTCAAGCGAAAGGCCCAACTCGGCCAGATCGAGGTGAATGCTGCGGACGCGGTCTATGAACGTCGGCTGCGATAGGGCAAAAATGGTCAGCGCTAACCCGGCGACGACGGCCCACACCATACGCGCGACGATAAGCCGGGGCTGGGGCAGGCCGGCATGGGTTTGGCTCCGCGAGTCTGAATTCATGATAGCCATTTGACGATGATGTCACCTTCTCGTTGTCTGCAAAACTCCCCGTCGCATCGCAGACACTCTTAACTCAGCATCGTCGCGAACTCATCCGTGCTAATACCACAACGAGCGCCCAACTCGATTTTCAGCGAATCGGCGTTCCGCATAGCCCCTGGGCGTTTATGCGGAAATAATTCCGCCTAATCTTCCGAGGTCGCTAGGTTATAGACGGAATGGCGGGCCGTGGGTCCTTGACAGCATTGTACCCCCACCCTTACCCTCCCCCCAATTCAAACTGGAAGGCCCACAAATATCCCACCAGCGACCACGTTTGGGCTTCGGTGAAGATGGGGCCCCAATAGGGCATGCCGGTGCCCATGCCGCCGCGAATGATCTTGCCCTGCAACAGCGCCGGGCTGGCGGCCAGCATGGTGCGGGCATTGGTGAAGTCGGCGGGGCGCTGGGTGTTGCTGCCGGCGCTCAACGACTCGGCCATCACGCCATCGCCCCTGCCGCCCTCGCCGTGGCAGGCGGCGCAGTTGACGGCAAACAGCGCGCGGCCCTCGGCCAACGATTGCGGCGTGATGTTGGCTTGCCACACGAGGGCCACAAGGTCCCACACGTCCGAGTCGGTCCGGCCCACGGTGAGCGGGTCGGCGCGCAGGGTTTGCCACAACTCGGCGGGGCTGTGCGTGCGGTAGGTGTCCGGGGAGAGGTAACGGGCGGGGAGGGTGAGGCCCAAAGCGGCCCCGCGCGCGGCGGATGGGGTGTGCGAGGGGGTGACGGCGGCGTTGCGTTTCGCGTCAAGGTCGAGGCCGAGCGCCGCGTAAAGCGGCGGCGCCGGAGTCGCCATCTCCATTGCCGTGGGGCCGAGCACTTCAATGACGCCGCGCATGCGCCAGTGGCCCGGCGAGCACCAGCGGGTGCAATAGAACGTGTACTTGCCGGGCGCGCTGAAGGTGAGCGTGGTGTTGACGGCTTGCCCGGCGGGCAGGTCAATGGCGGGCCGGTCGCTCTGGCCGATGGCGAAGCTGTGCATCACGTCGTCGGAAAAGAGGCGCAGGTGGAGGGGCCGGCCCACGGCCACGGTAATGTTCGACGGACTCCATCCGCCGGATTCGGCGTTGCGGGCGTGGATTTCGATGGACGCGCCGCTCTGGGCGCGCGCCGCCAGCCACAACCCAAGTGGCAGCCCGATGGCCAGCCCGATCGCCAACAGCCGCGCCGCGTACTCGCCCGTTATCCGACGAGCAGCCACAGCAGCCCTCCGGCCACCGCCACGCAAAAGGCCACGACTGGCAGCGCCTGCCGCCGCCCGCCGCCCGCCTCACGCGCCAGCCGCCGCGCGGTGAGACTCGCCCATCCGACACCGCCGGCCACCACCGCCACTTGCAGCGCGGGCACAAGTGAACTGAGATACGGAGTCCAGCCGAGGCCTGCCGTGCCGAACAGATTCCATCCCCGGCCCAACGGGTCGGACAGCGCTGGCCACAGGTACGAAGCATTGGCGAATACGAACGATAGGCTGAAGGCCACCCAGGCCGCGAGGCCCAGCGGCACGAGGGCGTAGGCAAAAATGATGAAACGCTTGCGCCAGCTTTGCATGGCTCGCGGTTGAACAGAGAGTGTAGCGAGCGTAGCGAGCGCAAACGCGCCGGGCAGCACGCCGAAGACGAACGCAATGAACGCCGCCGCATACCCCAGCCAGGCCCACGTCCCCACCGCATAGGCCGCCGATTTGAGCGCGCCCCACGGCCCGAGCATCACCGCCGAATAGACCACCGCGCTGCCGAGCATGATGAACGCTTTGAAGGCCTCGTCCATCCGGCGACCGGCGGGTTGCCACAAATCGCCGCCGGGCAGGCGCAGGTTGATGGCGACGTTGTTCTCCGGGCAGGTGCGCAAACATTCCAGGCACGCGCCGCAATAGGTGTTCTTCGTCAGCCCGCCGGGGAACACTTGCCACGGGCAGCCGTAGCCCTCGGCGTCCCCGGTGTAGCACGTCTTCTGCGAGTGGGCGGCGCACACCGCGCGGTCTTTCACCCGCACTTCAATGGGCGCAAGCTGCGAATAGAGTCCGATAAAGCCGCCCACCGGGCACAGGTAGCGACAGAAGGCGCGGCGCTCGAACAGCAGCCCGGTGGCCACGGCGGCGAGGAAGAAGGCGGCCAGCACCAGCGCGGTGACGTTAGGCTGGGTGAGCACCACGGCGCTGAATAGCGCGACGAGCGCGAACGATCCGTTTTGGATCCAGATGTTGCGGAATCGGGTGGGCCACTTCTTACCCAACCCCAACCCGCGCCCGCGTGGCCGCAGGATGGCCCCGCGCTGCAACCATTCGCCGGTGAGGGGGATGGGGCACACGCTGCACCAGCCGCGCCCGAACAGCGGCACGGCGGCCAGCATGAGCAGCGCCCACCAGGCGATCCACACAAACACAATGCCGAAGTTGTGGCTGCCCACCGGGGTGCCCCACAGCCCGGCGAGGATGGCGACGACGAATCCGCCGAGGGCGGCGGCCTGCGCCAGGAATTGCGGCCAGCGGCTGACGAGGGCGCGTTTGAGCAGCGGGATGCGGATGAGGTCGTAGCGGCTCATGTGCGGGTAACCGATAGTCCGGCGAGCGAAGCGAGCGCAGCGAGGCCCAGGCCGCGCCACAGCAGCCAGTTCGGCCCCACGCTCAACTTGCCGATCATGAACGGGTGCAGCGGGCCGCAAGTGACCGAGCAGCGAAAGCGGAACGAGCCGGTCTTATCGGCGGTGAAGGTGAGGCGGGCGGTTTGGCCGGGCACGGCGGTCACGTTGAGGTCGTAGCCGTCGAGGTACAGGCCATGCGCCGCATCGGTGGACACCAGTTCCAGCGTCACCCGGTCGCCGGGGTTGACGGCGAGGGTGGGCGGCGTGTACTCAAAGCTGCGGGCCTCAATGCGGAAGGTGCGGTCGGTGGGTGGGGCGGCCGGGAGCGGCGCCGGGGCCAGCACCAAAGCCGGCCCCAGCAAGGCGATCAACGCGGGCAACCACCAACGCCGGATCATGCGCATGGCATGGCGTTACGGCATGTTCGACGGGCCGTATTTGCCGTAGGCCTGGTCGACATAGGCTTTGATATCGGGCGGACTCTTGCCCTCTTTGAGCAGGCGCATCGTGTCTTGCGTAATGTCCACGCAGATGGAGCAGCCGGTGGCGTGCGGATCGAAGGTGATCGCCCCGCTAGCGGCCACGTCGGCCACGTAGCACGAGTAGTTGGAGGTGTGGCCCATGGCGCCGCAGCCGCAGTAGCACGGAATCTGTTTCATCACATCCGGGTTAGCCACGGCAAATTGGTAAGCCTGCCGCACGGCCACGGGAGCGCTTTGCACTTCGGCGGGCATTTGATCCATGGGGGCCATCGCCAAGTCGGGGCCGGCCAGGGGGGAGGCGCTTTGGCCGCAGGCCGAGGTGAACGCGCCGAGGAGGAGGGCCAGCGCGAGCAAAACGAAAACAGGTTTATTGGGCATCGCAGGTTATCCTAAAGTTGATGGCCCAAGTGTATGTGGCCCGATGCGCGGGCAATAGTGACTAAAAGCATCCCTTTTGATTGCACATTGACCGGGAGTGCGACCGGGAGCCACGGGAGGCAGCCGCGCCCGTGCCACCCTGGAGCAAAGTCCGTATCGATTTACGGTTCGCGCCGCAGTTGCACTGCGGGCGCGGCGGCACGCTTCGCGAGCTGCCGCCGAAATGCAAATCAAAAAGGAAGCCGGCATAACCGGTGACAAGTGTCGCCCCGGACGGTGATGAAGCGCGCTGGCATAACCGTCGTTCAAGCCCTATCATCTTATTCGTAAAACCGAATGTCTTTTTGGGGAAGGAATTCCTGTGGCTGCTTACGACCCTCAGACCAAACTCTTCAAAGCCGTCGGCCATCCGGCGCGGCTGGCGATCCTCGACGTGTTGCGCGACGGGGAAGCCTGCGTGTGCCACATGGAGACGGCCCTGGGCTACCGGCAGGCTTACATCTCTCAGCATCTGATGGTGCTGCGCGACGCCGGGCTGGTGCAGGATCGGCGCGACGGCTGGAACATTTTTTACAGCGTCATCAACCCCGGCGTGTTCGACGTGCTGAGCGCCGCCCAAAGCGCCACCGGCTCGCACGGCGCGCCGCGCACGCACTCCCGGAAAATCGAGAATTGCCCCTGCCCCCACTGCAACCCGGTGGCTGAGGCCGCCGCGTGCTGAAGAGGTTGCCGGCAGGAAAGCTATGAATCTTGTGAAGGAGGTTACCATGTTAGACATCAAAGTGCTTGGCACCGGCTGCGCCGGGTGCCTCAAAATGGAGCAGGCGGTAGTGGAGGCCCTGCAAGCGCTCGGCATTCAGGAGGCCAGGGTGGAACTGGTCACCGAGCAACGCATGATCGATTACGGCTTACGCGGCGACCGTGCGCCGGGCTTGCTGATCAACGGCAAACTGGCCTGGGCCGGATCGGCGCCGACCCAAGAGCAGGTGATGGAGTGGCTGCAACACGCGCTCACTCCAGCAGCCGCTTGAAAAGGAAATGCCCATGCCCGAATTCCTCGAAACGACGGTAGACAAGTTCACCTTCAAAGTCGCCACCGATCGCCATTACAGCGGCGAAGGCGTGTGGGCGCAGGCCGATGGCGCTCGGGTACGCATCGGCCTCTCCGATTTTTTGCAACAGCGCAGCGGTGACGTTGCCTTCGCGGAGGTCAGGCCGGAGGGCACGGCGCTTGCTTTTGGCGATGAGGCTGCTGTAATCGAAACGATCAAAGTCAATATCAGTCTCACATCGCCCGTCGCCGGAAAAGTGGTGGAAGTGAATCCGGTGATGGCGACCGCGCCGGAGGCTATCAACAAAGACTCGTACGGCGAGGGCTGGCTGGCGGTGATCGAGGCCGCCAATTGGGAGGCTGACCGCGCCCGTCTGCTTGACCCGCAAGCCTACTTCGAACTGATGAAGGGGCGGGCCGAAGAGGAAGTGCGGCAATGAACAATGAGACGATGAACAATGAGCGAAGGAAAGTTGCCATTGTGCCGTGCAGCGGCATCGGCAAGACGTATGGCACAGTGAGCCGCGAGGCGGCTTACGACGTGACCGAAGACTTGCGCCCCGAAGCGACGCAATTGGTCGCGCTCTCGCTGCTGGTGCTGGGCGACGAGGCCGCCCGCGCGGCGGTGGCCGATTGCCCGGCGGTGACGATTGACGGCTGCAAGTTGGCGTGCGCGACGAAGATGGTCCGAGAGAGCGGCGGAACGGTGGCGCAGGATTTTGCGGTGCTCGATGTCTATCGCCGTCACAAGCAATTTAAGCCGCAGGGCATTGCCGAACTCAACGAAGGCGGCCAGAAACTGGCGCACGCGCTGGCGGAGGAAGTTGTCGCCGTGGTGGACAACCTCACCCCTGACCCCTCTCCTGAAAGGAGAGGGGAAAAAGAAGGAGGGCACGATGCCTGACCTGCCGAAGAAGAAACTGGGCATCGTGGCTTGCTCCGGCGAAGAGATGGCCGAAGGCACGATCACACGCCTGGCCGCGCTGAAAGTGCTGGAGCATTTGCGCCCTGCCAACACGGTGACGATCTGCCTGCCGCTCTTTCTCGCCGGAGGGGAGGGCGATCGGGCTTTTGCCCGTTTCTATCCGACCATCACGATTGACGGCTGCGAAAAGCGGTGCGCTGCCCGCGCTACCGAGATGTATTCCGGCAAGCCCGCCGCCGGCATTGTGGTGACCGACTTGATCGCCGAACGCGGGTTGGGCAAGGTTGAGGGCCGACGCCGTTTGAACGATGCCGGACTCCGGGCGGTTGAAGCCGCCGCCGATCGAGTGGCACAGTTGGTGGACGAATCGCTGGACGAAAGAGCGCGGCGCTGGAGTCGAAGCACGGGAACTTTCGTGGAGGAGGCGCCTCCGCCTGAAACACGAGAGCCGGTCGAAGCGGCGTGCTCGTGTGGCGCCGGCATTCCGGTGAGCAAACTGGCGATTGACGGGCAGACTGTGACATTGATCGCCCTCCCGCTCATCTTCGAGCAATTCCGCAACTCCGGCAAAGCGCCCTCGGACGACACGGCGCGCGATTTGCTGGAGACTGTGAAAGTCTATAACCCGGCGCCCGCCGGCGATGAAGAAGCCTACGCTATGGCATTACTGCGCGAATACGCCGCGTTTTGCGAGAAGCAGAAGGCGAAGGCATGAGCCGCACGGCCACGTATCACACCACGGTATCGTGGAAAGGTGAACACCGGGGCCACATTGCCATGGGCAACGGGCCGGAGATGGATTTCTCGGCCCCGCCCGACGCGCAGGGCCACCCCGGCGTGCTCACACCCGAAGATGCATTTGTAGCCGCGGCCAACACCTGCATCATGATGATGTTCATCTGGGCCGCCGAGTGCTTCAAACTCAACCTGCTCTCGTACGAGTGCCGCGCCGAAGGGACCAAACTGGTCGAACTAGATCGGACGGAGACTTTCACGCATATCCGACTGTGGCCCGTCATCCGGGTGGCGGCGGGCGGCGAAGACCCGGCGGCGGTCGAGGCCCGCGTGGGCCGCGCCCTGCAATCGGCGCGCAAATACAGCCTGGTCGCCAACTCGGTCAAATCTGAAATCGTCGTCGAGCCAACCGTCGAGGTGACGCCATGAATTCCAAAGCGCTGCTGTGGGCCGAAGTGGATGAGCAGGGGCGGCTGGTGTTGCCGCCGGAAGTGGCCGCCCATTATGGGTTGCAGCCGGGGACGCAGGTGCGGCTGGACGAGGATGGCAACCACGTCCGTATGCACCGGCCCGTCACCCAACTGGCAAAGGTCTACATTGAGCCGACGGCCCATTGCAACATCTTTTGCCGGACATGCATTCGCAACAACTGGGATGAGCCTCTGGGGCGGATGAGTGATGAGACCTTCGAACACATCATGGAAGGCTTGCGCGAGCTTTCGCCGGCGCCCACCGTGTTTTTCGGCGGGTTGGGTGAGCCGCTGTTCCATCCGCGCACCATTGAATGGATCGCCCGCGCCAAATCGTTGGGGGCACAGGTCGAGGTGATCACCAACGGCACGTTGCTGACCGAGAAACGCTCGCGGCAATTGATTGATGCCGGGCTGGATGTGCTGTGGGTTTCGATTGACGGCGCGACCCCGGAGGGTTACGCCGACGTGCGCCTGGGCGCGGCTTTGCCCAGGGTGATCGCCAACCTCTCGCGCTTCCGCCAGATGCGGCGCGGCAGTCACTTCCCCACGCCGAAAATCGGCGTGGCCTTTGTGGCGATGAAGCGCAACATCGACGACCTGCCGGAGGTGCTGGCGCTGGGCCGCCGATTGGGGGCCACATTGTTCTCGGTGAGCAACGTCCTGCCGTATGCCGAAGACATGCAAGGCGACATGCTGTACAGCGGCACGATCCGCAACATCGCCTATCTGTCGTCGCCGCACTTGCCCAAGCTCAGCCTGCCCAAGGTGGACATCAACGATCTGACACACCGGGCTTTCAATGCCGCGCTGAACAGCGGCTACAACGTGAACTTTGCCGGGAACAGTTTGGGCGGGGCGAACGACGTGTGCAATTTCGTCCAGGGCGGTACGATGTCCATCGGCTGGGATGGCGGCGTCAGCCCGTGCTGGCCGTTGATGCACTCGCACACCAGTTACCTGCACGGCAAAGAGCGCCGCTCACGGCGGCACGTGGTGGGCCATGTGGCCGAGCGCCGGGTGCAGGATATTTGGCTCGACGCCGAGTACGTGGCTTATCGCCGGCGCGTGGCGAGTTTTGCCTTTGCGCCCTGCACCTTTTGCGGCGGCTGTGATCTGTCTGAGGCCAACGAAGAAGATTGTTTTGGCAACACCTTTCCCGCCTGCGGCGGTTGCCTGTGGGCGCAGGGAGTGATTCAATGCCCGTAGGGCAAAAGGAGATTCCTATGCTGGTTATCAAAGTTCTCGGTCCGGGTTGTGACAATTGCAAAAAGCTGGAGACAGCCGCCCGGCAAGCCGTGACCCATTTGGGGATCGAGGCCCAAATTGAAAAAGTCACCGACCGCGCCGACATGATGCGGTACAACATCCTGTCGACACCCGGGCTGGTCATCAACGAAAAACTGGTCAGCGCCGGGCGCATCCCCAGCGAGGCGGAGATCACCACCTTCATCGCCAATGCTGAAATGGAGAGAGCCTAACATGACTGCTAAAGAACCCGTGGCGACGGGCGTCGCCGAGCGACTGTCGTTCATCGACCGCTACCTCACGCTGTGGATTTTCCTGGCGATGGCCGTCGGGGTGGGGGTAGGCTCTCTCTTCCCCGCCGCGGTGGAAGGTTTCAACAAGGCCGTTTCGGTCGGCACGACCAACATCCCGATTGCCATTGGCCTCATCCTCATGATGTACCCGCCGCTGGCGAAGGTGCACTACGAGGAATTGGGCGACGTGTTCCGCAATTGGAAGGTGCTCGGTCTCTCGCTGGCGCAGAACTGGATCATCGGCCCCATTCTAATGTTTGCGCTGGCGATCATTTTCCTGCGCGGCTACCCCGACTACATGGCAGGACTCATCCTCATCGGCCTGGCCCGCTGCATCGCCATGGTCATCGTGTGGAACGAGCTGGCGCACGGCGACACGGAATATGCCGCCGGGCTGGTGGCGTTCAACAGCCTGTTTCAGGTTTTCTTTTACAGCGTGTATGCCTACGTGTTCATCACCGTGCTGCCGACGTGGTTTGGCCTGAGCGGCTCGATTGTGCAGATCACCATCGGCGAGATTGCCCGGAGCGTGTTCATCTATTTGGGCGTTCCGTTCATCGCCGGGTTCCTGACCCGCTTCGCGCTGATCCGCCTCAAGGGCAAGCAGTGGTATCACACGCAGTTCGTCCGCAGGATCAGCCCGCTGACGCTGATCGCCTTGCTGTTCACCATCGTGGTCATGTTCAGCCTGAAGGGCAATCTCATCGTCGCCATTCCGTTCGACGTGGTGCGGATTGCCGTCCCGCTGCTGATTTACTTTGTGGTGATGTTTCTGGTCAGTTTTGTGATGGGCAAGCTGGTGGGGGCGGATTATCGCCAGACGACCACGCTGGCCTTCACTGCCGCCAGCAACAATTTTGAACTGGCGATTGCGGTGGCGGTGGCCGTGTTCGGCATTTCATCCGGGCAGGCGTTCGCCGCCGTTATCGGGCCGCTGGTGGAAGTGCCGGTGATGATCGGGCTGGTGAACGTGGCCTTCCGGCTGCAAAAGAGGCTGTATCCCGCTCTGGTGGCGGCGCGGCAGTGAGCGGGCCGGGGCGGCGCGGCCGGTGACGGGCAGGGGGAGCGGCCCCCGGTCGGCCACGCTATACAAGCCGGACGATGATTTCGCGCGCGATCTCGCGATCAATGGAAATTTCAGTTTCTTCGATGCGAAAGATGAGGGCGGGGGTGAGTTGCCGCAGATGCAGGCGGCTGCCGGGGACGATGCCGTAGCCGCTCAACCGGTCGAGGCGGGCGGGGTTGGTGGTGCGCAGTTCGACCACGTCGGCGCTTTGGCCGGGTTGCAGGCAGTCGAGCGAGAGGCTCAGTAGATCCAAATTCTGGCTCGTAGTGGCGACTTTAGTCGCTTTTTTGACCGGACGACTGACGCGAAGCGGTTACTACGAAGGCTCATTGTTTTTGCTCCGTGATGCGCTGGGCGGCGCGGGTTTGAGGAGGCGGCGCAAGAGTTTCGCCAGCGCGGATTTGCTTTCGTCCACGCTTTGGTAGCCGCAGTTGGGGCAGCACACAATGGCGCAGCCCTGGGCCATGGGGCAGGCGGCGTGGCAGTCCAACGCGGTCTCGTCGTATTCAAAGCCACACAGCGGGCAGATCATGCAGCACCTCGCTCATGCAAACGTGATCCCCAGCGCGTGCAGGGCCAGGTTGAGTACCACGCCCACGCCGAAGGCAAAGGGGAAGATGAAGGCCACCACCCAGGCGGTGGTTTTCCAGCCGTGCTCTTTGGCGATGACCATGACGTTGGCGATGCACGGCACGAACAGGGTGATGACGACGAGGCTGACGACGAGTTGGCCGGCGTCGAGCGCGCCGCTGCGGGCCAGCGTGAACAGCCCCGCCGCGCCATAGTCGCGCCGCAAAAAGCCGATGATGAATGCGCCGGTGGTTTGCGGCGGCAGGCCCAGCCCGTTGACCACCAGCGGCGCGGCCCACTGCTCCAGCAGGTTGAGCGCGCCGGTCTTGTCGAGGGCCAGCAGAATAAAGGTGCCGAGGACGAACAGCGGCAGCACTTCTTTGAGATACCATTCCAGCCGGGCGACAGTTTTGATGACGATGTTGCCGAGTTGCGGCATGCGG
Organism: Chloroflexota bacterium; assembly: GCA_016213135.1. Taxonomy (GTDB): domain Bacteria; phylum Chloroflexota; class Anaerolineae; order Anaerolineales; family VGOW01; genus VGOW01. Next base: position 15,381 of record JACRBQ010000083.1, read on the forward strand.
ATGGGCGGCAGTTCGAGGATGAAATCGGCGCGCTGGCCGGGGAGCAGGCGCGCGGCGAGCCAGCCCACCACAAACATGGTGACCACCACCACCGCGCCCCACACGGCAATGGCCGAGGGCGGCAGCAGCGCCACCATGCCCAGCAGCACGCCCAACTGCGCCGAGCACGGCACGCCGAGCGCCAAAAGCAGCGTCACCATCACCCGCTCTTTGCGCGTTTCGAGGATGCGGGTGGTGAGCGTGGCCATGGTGTCGCAGCCCAGCCCCAGCACCATGGGCAGCACCGCTTTGCCGTTCAGCCCCATGGCTTTGAAGGGCCGGTCGAGCATAACCGCCAGCCGGGGCAGGTAGCCCGAGTCTTCGAGAATGCTGAAGGCGAAGAAAAAGGTGAGCACGATGGGCATGACGATGGCGATGCCGTACGAGAGGGCCATGCTGATGACGCCGTACGGCCCCACCAGCGCCTCGACCACGAGTGGCACGGGGATGTACCCGGCCAGCCGGGTCGCCACGGGCAGCAGCCACTGCTTGAACAGCACCCCTTCCATCCAGTTGACCATCACGCCCGCGCCCAGCCGCCCCACAAACATATACATGCCGAACAGCACCGCCGCCAAAATGGGCCAGCCCCACAGGGGATGCACGGCCAGCCGCCCGAACTGCTCGGCCCAGGCCGCGCCGCCGCGCCGCGAGGTGTGCGCCACTTGCCCCAGCAAACAATCCACACAGCGCGAGCGCTGCTGGGCAATGACGTAGTTCAGCGGTTGCGAATAGCCCGCCGCCGTTTCGGCCACAATCTGTTGCAGGGCCGGCGTGTGCTTGCCGCCGTAGCGGGCCAGCATGTCGGCGTCGCCGGCGAGGATCATCAGCGCCACGGCCCGCGCCCCGGCCGGCTCGGACGGCAACAGCACGGCGAGGCGGGCCAGCGCGGCCTCGATGGCGCCGTCGTAATGAATGCGGTAGCCGATGGGTTGGGCCACTTCCAACCGGGCGCGCAGCGCGTCCACGCCTTGCTTGCGCGTGGCCACCGTTTCGACAATGCTGGCCCCCAGCACTTGCGCCAGCCGGGCCGTGTCCACGGTGATGCCTTGGGCCCGCGCCTCGTCGGCCATGTTCAAATCGAGGATGAACGGCAGATCGAACTCGGCCAGTTGCAGAGTGAGCAGCAAACTGCGGCGCAGGTTGCGGGCGTCGGCCACTTGCACCACGGCGCGGGGCGGGCGGGCCAGCAAAATGTTGCGCGTCACGCGCTCGTCGTCGGAGCGGGGGTAGAGCGAGTTGACGCCCGGCGTGTCGAGGATGGGGATATCGCCGGCGCGCCCGGCGCTCACTTCCACCGTGGTGCCGGGGAAGTTGGACACTTCGACATAGCGCCCGGTGAGCGCGCCGAACAGGGCGCTTTTGCCCACGTTGGGGTTGCCCACCAGCACAATGGGCGCTTCGGGGTCGAGGGCAGGGGCTTCGGGGTGGCAGGTCATAAGCAGTGTGCCGCTCACTGTAGCCGATGCGGCCCAATGCCGGAAGTGCCGAAGATCACCCGGTGGCCTGACAAACGGCGAAAGCTGACCGGAAAGGCCGGGATTTGGCGGGGGCTGGGCCGAGCAGGTTTTGGGAAGTTGCTTGCAGTGGGGGATTGGGCTTATACTGGCTGTTGTATGAGGGTGTTGGCTGCGGCGAATTTGTTGTGGGGCGGTTACTGCCTCGCCATCGCGGGGTTTCGGGTAGTTGCAGCTTGATTGGAGCAGGAGGCCAACGGATGTTGGGCCGCTCAATGTTAGGCGCTCAGTGGCAAAGTAGTGGCAAAGTCCATCCGGCATTCCAACGATCTTCTATGCATACGGAGAAAGGAGGTGATCTGCGCTGGCTAAAAACTCGTTCATCAAGCCAATAGGATTTGCCTGCCGAATGTTCACAGTCAATAGAAGGAGGTAAACGATGAAGAACAACACTCTCAGCAAGCTCGGAGGAACTCTGTCGATCCTCGTGGGCGTTTCGTATGTGCTGGTCGGCATCGCCTATGTGCTGATGCCGACTGACCAGAGGCCCGGCTCTGATGTTGCCCAGTTCTTGCCGTCTTTTGCGCAAAACCCGATGTGGCTCTTACTCGAATACTGGGCATTCGCCCTCGGAGCGCTCTTGGCGCTCGGCGCAGTGCTGGCAATTTCAGAGACCGTACGACCCGCGAACGAGGGTTGGGTGCGTTGGGCGAGCAGTCTAGCGACCGTTGGTTTTGCAGTGACAGCGATAAACTTCTTTCGGCTCTTGGCGCTTCAACCTGCCCGTGCGGCGGCCTATGTCGCGGGCGATGCCTCGATCAAGGCAGCAATCGCCGCGACTCAAGAATCGCTAAGCCTCGACCCGCAAGGTTGGCTTGGCTTCGGCGCGGTCGGCCTGTGGGTTTTGGTTGTCAGCCTGCTGGCGCTTCGAGCAGGCGCATGGCCCAAGAACCTGGCCTACGTAGGAATCGCTGTTGCCATTGCCTACTGGCTAGTAGTAGCCGGGTACGTATTCAATATTGAGACACTGATTTTGATTGCCGCAAGTCTGGGCGGCATCATCCTGGGTCCCATCTGGTATATCTGGACAGGTCTGAGGTTGCGGCAGGCAGGCTGATTGCCGGATCGAAACGGAGTGTGGATGCGAAATAGCGCACTCGCCCCAACACTTCGTTGTCGCTAGCCACACGCTTGCCGTCATGCCACGCAACCCTTGGAGCAAAGGGCCGCCCAACCGCCGTGTTGCCCCCGACGCGACTGACGCCGCGCCGTGCTGATGGCGGAATATCAGTTTGAAAAGAAGGGCGAATACACGGTGGCGTGTTCCGTTCAAGATGATCAGGGCGGTGAGCGGATGGTGGTGCAGACGCCAGATGTGCATTGATTCGTCATGCTGAGTAACCCAAACGGCGGGGCCGCCTGCCTTGCGGCAGAAACTTGTAAGTCAAGTAGGTGTAGGATATTGGGTAGACGCCCGACAAGCTAAGACCGATCGCGCACTGGTGCGCATGAGCCCGTCGCTGAGTATGGTTGTGGTCAAGCGAAGTGTCCTGAATGGCGGCGACGCAGTGGATCGCGTTGACCCCGATGAATAGCCTAGGAGTGTGGCGCTTGACCGGGTCTGGGCGTTCAAAGGAGAGAGGCCCCGATGAAGACGACCCCCAAGCCGGAAC
>JACRBQ010000085.1 GCA_016213135.1 Chloroflexota bacterium
ACTCACGCCCGTAGCGCCGCCGAGTTAAGTTTCTGAATAGCGAAGCGAAGCATCTCGGCGGGAGACCCTTCGCTTCGCTCAGGGTGACAATAATCCCGCCAAAGCCGGGAGAGCCTGTTTTCTTCAAGGTTGCTGCGCGGTGAATCTTCTCAAAATGGTGGGGGCGAACCTGTGTGTTCGCCCAGGGCAGACACGCAGGTCTGCCCCCACCCCCATTTTTTGAGATGATGCCATCGAAGCAGATTCGTGCAAACTACTCGTCAAACAAATACGTCGACTCGGCGTAGAACCGCACTTCCTTGCTCGTCATCTTCGCCGTCAGCCATTCCTGCAGGCGGGCGTTTTTGGCCTCCAGCGAGTCCGGCGATTTGAGTTCGGCCAGCGGGTAATTCACGCGCAGCGTGCGGCCCTGAATGAGGTGACGCGTGAGGCCGGTGGGCAGCAGTTCGCCGTCACGGGCCAGCGCCATCACCTCCGACGGCTCGTAGTTGGGGAAGATGACCAGCCCGGTGAGGGCCGGGTACAGGCGGCGGGCCTCGTCGAGGTTGTCGGTGGTGGCCCGGAAGAGGCCGCCGCGTTCTTTGTACGTGTCCACCATGGCGTTGAGCAGTTGGTTCTTCTGGTGGATGGTCGAACTGCCGGGGGTCGAGGCGGCATACACCGTTCCATCGGCGCGGATGGTGTAGGCAATGAAGTCGCGGCGGGCCAGCCCGGCCCGGGCGTGCAGCAGGTCTATCTCGCGGAACTCCAGCCCTTCGATGGCATCCAACTCGCTGCTAAAGGCCTGGAGGCCGATGTCGGTGACGAGGTGATGCCACGTGGACAGCGTGACGAATGGCGGCTCGTAGCGGGTCACCTGCACCAGGCAGTGGGCGTATCCCAGGCTGGATAGCGCCAGTGTGCGGTTCGCGCCGTCTAGCACCACGTAGCGCGGGTCGCCGGCTTCCAGCGGCGTGGCAATGGGCGGGTTCTTCAAGTATGTTTCGTTGGCCAGTCGCCGGGCCAGCGGTGCGGTGCGCTGCACATCGTTGAACTCGTGTTCAATAAGCCGGTCCAGCGGCACAATCCGCAGGTCGGGCGTTTCCGGGTCGATGAGGTGGTGCAGTTGGTGGCTGGGGGTCATGGCGTAGGTCTGAAACGTAAGGCGTGAGGCGTGATTCTGTAGAGATCACGTTTCACGCCTCACGAGTCACTTGTTCCTTGCTGAGAGATAATCCAGCAAATCAATTTTAGTCAGGATGCCCACCGGCTTGTCATTTTCCGTGACCACCACCACATGCCCGGTGACGAAGATGGACATCAGCGTTTCCAACGGCATCTCGGGCGAGATGGTGGGCACGTCGCCCTGCAGCGCCGCTTCGATGGTTTCATCCGGCTCGTGCCGGTGATCCGACGTGAGCAGATGGTTCAACAGATCGATTTCCGTCACCATGCCTAACAGCGCGCCGTCGTCGGCCACCACCGGCAGTTGCGAAATGTCGAACTGCTTCATTTGGGCGATGACGTCCGCCATACGATCGGTGCGGCGGGCCAGGTGCAGCGCGGTGGTGCTTTTGGCCGCCAGCACGTCGCTGGCGCGGGTCTCGGCCCAGGTGGATTCCAGAAACCCCATCTCGCGCATCCACTCGTCGTCGAACACTTTGGAAAGGTAGCGCGACCCCGAGTCCGGCAGAAGGACGACGAGATAGCGCTCGGGGCCAAGGTTGCGGGCGTAGCGCAACGCCGCCGCCACCGCCGTGCCCGACGAGCCGCCGCAGAAGATGCCTTCCTCCTTCACCATCCGGCGCGTGGCCAGAAAAGACTCTTTGTCACCTACCTGCAGCACCTCGTCCACCACCGATAGGTCGAGCGAGGTCGGCAAAAAGTCTTCGCCGATGCCCTCCACTTTGTATGTTTTCAGCATGGGCTTGTCGGGCAGGCGACCCATGCGCCACGTGTCGTACAGCAGCGAGCCTACCGGATCGACGCCGACGATTTTGATGGCCGGGTTTTTGGATTTGAGGAAACGCGCCACTCCGGTCACCGTGCCGCCGGTGCCCATGCCAATCACCACATCGGTGACCATGCCCTGCGTTTGCTCCCAAATTTCGGGGCCGGTGGTTCGCACGTGCGCGGCCGGGTTGGACGGGTTGTGATATTGATTGGCGAGGATGGCGTTGGGGGTTTCGGCCACGATGCGGTTAGCCACGTTGTAGTACGAGCGCAGGTCATCCGGCGGCACCGAGGTGGGGGTGATGACCACTTTCGCGCCGAAGGCCCGCAGCAGGCGCACCTTTTCCATGCTCATTTTGTCGGGCATCACGGCCACGCACTTGTAGCCCCGCAGGGCGCAGGCAATAGCCAGGCCCACGCCCGTGTTGCCCGAAGTCGATTCGACCACCGTACCGCCCGGTTTGAGCCGGCCGCTGCGCTCGGCCTCATCCAGCATGGACACCCCGATGCGATCTTTGACGGAGCCGCCCGGGTTGAAGAATTCCACCTTGGCGTACACTTTGCAGTGCAGCCCTTGCGTCACCCGGTTGAGCCGGACGAGCGGGGTGTTGCCAATGGTGTCGAGGATGTTGTCGTAAACGCGCAGGGCGTGGTTCGAGGTCATTCATTTCTCCTTGCCGGTCAATCCACAAAGTAGCCCTTGCAGGCTTCGTCGATGAGGGCGGGAGTCAGGCGGGGCGGCACGCCTTCGTAGTTGCAAATGGACACAATGATCTTGACGATGTCGCGCGGATGAACGGCCTGCAACGGCCGCTTTGGCTCGCGGTACCACTTGTGCACGAAGTGGATGAAGCTGTCTTTGTCGAAGGCGAGGTTGTAAACCTCGCATATCTTCGTGAAAATCTGGTAGAACATTTTCTCGTCGGGGCTGGACACCTCCACCTTCATTTGGATGCGCCGCAGGAAGGCCGCGTCCACCAGTTGGTTGGGGTCGAGGTTGGTGGAGAATACAATCAGCTGACGGAAGGGCATTTGCAGCGTTTGCCCGGTCTGCAGGCGCAAAAAGTCGACGCGGCTCTCCAGCGGCACAATCCAGCGGTTCAGCAGGTCTTGCGGGCTGGCCTGCTGGCGGCCAAAGTCGTCAATGAGGAACATGCCGCCGTTGGCTTTGAGCTGCAACGGCGCTTCGTAAAATTTGGCCACGCGATCGAAGCGCAGGTCGAGCGCCTCCATCTTTAACTCGCCGCCCACCATCACCGTGGGCCGTAGGAACAAGCCCCAGCGCTTGTCCACCTTGCTGAAGCGATCGGTGGAGGGCTTTTCGGGTTTGGCCGCTACGTGAAAAATTGGGTCGTACACCTGTATGATTTGGCCGCCCACGGTGATGGCATAGGGCAGCCAAATAGGCTCGGTGCCGGCCAGCAGCCCGGCCATGGCCTGCGCCACCGTGGTTTTGCCGTTGCCGGGCGGGCCGTAAAGGAACAACGACGACCCGGCGTTGACTGCCGGGCCAATGCGGCGGTGGAACCCTTCCGGCAGGATGAGGTCTGCCAACGCCTGTTTTACGTGCTCGGGGCCAATATGCCGGGACCCGCTGGTTTGGTGCACGATCGTGCGGTTGTACGAGTCCACCGGCACGGGCGCGGGGCCGACGTATTGGCTGCGGTCGAAGGCGTCGCGGGCGCGCTTGGTCCCGTCGTCCGTGAGGCGGTAAGTGTAGCTCAACCGCCCGATGGTCCCGGCTTTGGCCACCTCCACCTGTCGATCCTGTTGCATGGTGGTGAGCAATTCGTCTATCACTTGCGAGTGCAGGCGGGTCACGTCGCTGAAGCGGCTCACGCTGACGTCGCCCTCGTTAAACAGAAGTCGCAGAATCAAGTCGGTCACGATGGACGGCGGAATGCCGAGCTCGGCGGCCGTAGTCACCTGCGCGACGATTTTGCTGAAGTCGGTTGCGTCGGTCATAGTTGCCCCCAGTATAGCTGAAATGGAGTTTGAGTATATGCTGAAGCGCCGCTGTGCGCTACTGAAATAGAGGGCATTGTGTGTACGCAAAGTTTGTCGGCAGTTGCACTGCCGACAGCCGCCTGCCGCAGTGCAACTGCGGCAGAACAGGGTTTC
>JACRBQ010000086.1 GCA_016213135.1 Chloroflexota bacterium
ACATCCGTGAAATTCGTGAACTCACCCCTGCAAACGCCATCTCTCGCAATTCCCAGCGCCCTCTTCAATGGGCTGTTGGATACTGTCTGCTATGCACCTTGAAATGGATAAAGTCCAGTCATAAGAGTCACCCACGAATTTCACGAATTACACGAAGCAGACCCAGGCACATTCGTGTTCATTCGTGCAATTCGTGGCAAAAAACCTACAGCCAGTCCCTAATCAACTTCCGGTCGCCGATGTAAATCTCGTTCGGCGAATTCGGGTCCAGCGCCCACTTGATTCGGGCGATGCTCTCGGTGATGTCCTTCACCGAGACGGCAAAGCTCAGCCGGATGTGGCCTTCCATGCCGAACTCCCTGCCCGGCACCACCACCACCTTGGCCTGCTTCAGCAAAAAGCTTGCCAGCTCCACCGAACTCGCTTTGTACGCCCGGAAGTCGGGGAAGGCATAAAACGTCCCGCGCGGCTCGATGAGCTTCACCCCGGTGAACGAGCGCAATTCCTGCGCAATCACGTCGCGGTTGTTCTGCATCGTCACTCGCAAGCTCTCTACCAACCCTTGCAGCCCGTTCAGCGCGCCCTCCGCCGCCGCCTGCAAAACCACCGACGTGCACGACGTGGTTTGCGCCTGCACGTTGGTCATCACCTCCGCGATGGGCCGGGGCGCAACCGCCCAGCCGATGCGGAAACCTGTCATCCCATATAGCTTCGATATGCCGTTGATGACGATCACCTTCGTGGACTCGACATCCCGGCTCGTGTACTTGTACGCCGGCGGCGCGGTTCGCCCGTCGAACACCAGCTTGTGATAGATGTCGTCCATGATCAGGTAAATGTCGCGCCGCTCGCAGAAGTCCACCAGCGCGGCCACGAACTCCTCCGAGTACAGCCAGCCGCTCGGGTTGTTGGGGCTGTTGAGGAGAATGGCCTTCGTGCTCGAACTCACCCGCTCCTCCACCTCGGCCAGCGTCGGCTCAAAGCGCCCGTCCTCCGGCGTCACCACCACCGGCACGCCCCAGCACATCTTGATCATTTCCGGGTAGCTCACCCAGTACGGCGCCAGCACAACCACCTCGTCCTGCGGATTCAAAATCGTATACAGCAGGTTGAAGATCGACTGCTTCGCGCCGGACGAGACGATCACATTGTCGGGCCGCACCATCCGGTCGTAATTCTCTTCGGTGTAACGGATGATTGCTTTTTTCAGCGAGGGAATGCCGTCGGTGGGCGAATACTTGATGTCGCCCGCGCTCAGCCTGGCCGCCGAACTCAGGATGGCGTTGAGCGGGGCTTTGTTCTTCGGCTCGCCCACCCCCATGTTAATCACGGCCTCGCCGCGCTCCCTCAGCTTCTGCGCTTCTTCGTTGAGCTTCAGGGTCGGCGATTCGGCGATGGATTTGGCAAGCGTGCTCAGACTCATCAGATGCTCCTTTCGAAGTCAGGCATCCCGAGCAACGTCCCGCAGGGACGAAGTCGAAGGATGCACCCTTGCATTCTGACATCTATTGCCGGCCGTGGTCAGTGATGATTGTTAGAGGAAGTGCTGACATTGCTCTTGCATTCGCGTGGCGCATCCCGTCCAAATCAATCGGCGATTGCCTTCAGCACATCCCGCAACAGCGCCTCATCCACCTCAACGCCCCACGCTACCTCGCCAATTCGTTTCGGCAGCGCAAACTTCAACCGCCCACCCGCTTTCTTCTTGTCACTGTTCATTGCTTCGCGGATACGGGCCGGATCGAGGCCGGGGCAGGTTGTGGGAAGACCGGCCCTCGCCAGGGCCTGCCTCACGCGATCCGCAGTGACGCCCTCCGCCAGCCCCAACCGCACAGCCAATTGGCACTCCGCCGCCATCCCGATAGACACCGCCTCGCCGTGCCTCAGCGTGTACCCCGAGGCCGCCTCCACCCCGTGCCCCACCGTGTGCCCCAGGTTGAGCGTTGCCCGTTGGCCCTTCTCAAACGGATCGGCCTCGACGATCTTGATCTTCACTTCAATCGCCTGTTGTATCTGTTGAACACTTGGATTCGTAGTAGCGACTTCAGTCGCTCGATGACTAAAGTCATCACTACGAGTTAATGATGTTTCGAGCACTTCAAACAGCGCCGCATCGCCAATGACGCCATGCTTGATCACCTCGGCCATGCCCGACACGCGCTCGCCGTGTGGCAGCGTGTTCAGCGCCAGCGGATCGGACACGACCAGCGACGGCGGGTGAAACGCTCCCACCAGATTTTTTCCCTGCGGCAGATCGACTCCCGTCTTGCCGCCGAGGCTGGCGTCCACCATTGCCAACAGCGTCGTCGGCACGTTCACCCAACGCACCCCGCGCATAAACGTGGCCGCCGCGAACCCGGCCATATCGCCCACCACCCCGCCGCCCACGGCAATCACCACTCCCCCGCGATCCAGCCCGTGCTTGAGAAATGCATCGTACAGCGTGCGCATGGTGTCGAGCGTTTTGTGCCGCTCGCCTGCGGGCAGAACGATGAGCGGGGAACGACGAACGATGAATGGCGCAACATTCTCATCGGTAACAGTGACGGTGGGGCCAGTGAAGCCGCGTTCAGTGAGAAGAATGGGCAGTGAGTTCAGCAACCCGTAACCCAGCACGATCTCGTGTTGCAGCCCCGGCGCGTTCACCGCCAGCGCGCGCGGGGCCAACAGCGCGGCGATCTCCTCGGCCACTTGCGGCACGCTTCTGCCCGTGGCGTCGATCTGTTCGGGGAACGAGTCGTACAGCGCCCGCCGCGAGTCCAGCAGCGCGTTCAGCTTTTGGGCGGGGTCGCCGCCTGCCAGCAGCGGGCGGTTGCCCTCGGCCTGCAAACGGGCCAACAGCGCGGCAGGGGCGGCGCGCAGGCACACAATCAGCCCGCCGCGTTCGAGCGCGGCCCGGTTGGCCGGGTTCAGCAGCGCGCCGCCGCCGGGGGCCACAATCAGGTAGTCGCGCGCGGCCAGTTCCGCGCACACCTCCGATTCGAGTCGGCGGAACTCGGCCTCGCCCCGCTGCGAAAAAACCTCAGGGATAGTCAATCCGGCGCGGGCTTCGATCAACGGGTCGGCGTCCACAAACTCGCGGCCCAACCGCGCCGCCAACACCCTGCCCACACTTGTCTTGCCCGCGCCCGGAGGGCCGTAAAGGATGATGTTCATCTATTGGGACGCTGATAAACGCAGATGAACGCGGATCGATTTTTCATATCTGCGCAAATCCGTGTTCATCGGCGTCCAAATTTCACGGCCAAAAGACCTGGCTTTCGTTCAACATCGGCACATCCTCCAATCGCATCTGCCGCAGCGCCTCGAAGCGCGGCAACATTTCGCCCAAGGAGTCGCCGCCGAGTTTTTCGAGCAGGGCATCGGCCAGCACAAAGCAAGCCATGGCCTCGCCAATCACGCCCGCGCGCGGCACCGCGCAAAAGTCGGAGCGTTCGTATTCGGTGGCGGCCGGCTCCCCGGTGGCCAGGTCCACCGACATGAGCGGGTTGAGGGTGGTGCTGATCGGTTTCATAGCCACCCGTAAAATAATCGGTTGCCCGGTGGTGATGCCGCCTTCGAGGCCCCCGGCGCGGTTCGTTTTCCGAACGATGAACGATGAACGATGAGCGATGAACGCCAAATCGTCGTCCGTCGTCTGCCGTCTGTCGCCAAGGACAATCTCGTCGTGCACCTCCGTCCCCGTCCTCTTTGCATTCGCAAACGCTTCGCCGATTTCAACGCCCTTCATAGCGTGGATGCTCAGCATGGCCTGCGCCAACCGCCCGCTGAGGCGGCGATCCCAGTGGACGTGGCTGCCCAGCCCGGGCGGCAGACCAAGCGCCGCCACCTCGAACACGCCGCCCAGAGTGTCTTTGTCTTGCATGATCTGCTGCACCCGATCGTGCATGGCAAGGGAAGCCGCCTCGTCGGGGCAGCCCATTTCCGAATCAAGCGCCCGCCCGATTCGCTCCTCGAGCGGCATCTCGCCCAGGGCCGCCGCCACGCCGCCGATCTCGGTCACGTAACTGCCCACGCGTACGCCGAACTGCGCGAGGAACTTGCGGCAGACTGCGCCCACGGCCACGCGCGCGGTCGTTTCGCGGGCCGAGGCGCGCTCGAGGCTCATTCGCAGATCGGAGTAGCCGTACTTCACCGCGCCGGTGAGGTCGGCGTGGCCGGGCCGGGGCACGGTCATCGGCTCCACCGCTTTGCCCCGCCATTTGGCGTGGTCCAAATTTTGCACTTGCAGCGCAATGGGCGCGCCGATGGTCACCCCGGCCATCACGCCGCCGACGAGGGTCGCCGTGTCGCGTTCCAGCTTCATGCGCGGGCTGGCCCCAATGTAGGGGCGACTCTCAAGGCGACCACCAGGGTCGCCCCTACGGATTCCCTGCCGCCGGGCGAGGTCGGGGTTGATGTCGTCGGGCGAGAGGGGCAGCCCGGCGGGCATGCCTTCGAGAATGGCGGTGAGGGTCGGGCCGTGCGATTCGCCGGAGGTGAGGAAACGAAGGGGCATAATTATCTGGACGCAGATGAACGCAGATGACGCTGATTCTGTTTTCCATCTGCGAAAATCTGCGTTTGTCTGCGTCCCGTTCCTTTTTTACTCTGCGCTCTCTGTGTTCTCTGTGGTGAATAGTCTCTTTTCTGCTATTGCCCGCATAAGCGCGCGCGGGGCGGTCTTGCCCGTCCACAACTCAAACGCCAGCGCGCCCTGCTCCACTAACATGCCGAGGCCGGTGGCGGCGCGCAAGCCCGAGGCGCGGGCCTGCCGGGTGAGCAGCGTGTCGAAGGGATTGTAAACGAGATCATACACGAACGCCCCGGCGGGAAACGGCGCGCCCTCGAACCACGGCGAGGCGTTGACGTTCGGACTCATGCCGAGCGGCGTGCAGTTAATAATGAGGGCGCAATCGGCGCCGGCGCGTTTGAGGTCGTTCACCGTAAGGTCGAACACCGCAAGCGAGGGGGCAAGGGTTTTGAGTGCTTCGGCCTGCTCGCGCCGTCGGGCGGCCACACGCACGTGCGCCCCCACACCGGCGCAGGCGGCCACTACCGCGCGGGCCGATCCGCCCGCGCCGAGTATCAGCACCGGTCGATCCGAGATGTGAACGTTGTGGAGATAGAGGTCGGCCAGCAGCCCGGCGGCGTCGGTGTTGTGGCCGATCAACCGTAGGGGCGAAGCATCTTGAGCGGAACCGCGAAGCGGCGTAGTCGAAGGATGCTTCGCCCCTCCACGCGCAACAATGGTGTTCACCGCGCCAATGGCCTCAGCCACGGGGGTGAGGCCGTCGAGCAAGGGGATGATGGCCTCTTTGTGCGGCACGGTGACGTTGGCCCCGGCGTAATTGCCGCCGCGAAGAACGGTAACGGCCTCGGCCAACCGTGCCGGTTCAATAGGCATGGCTTCATAACGCCAATCACGCAATCCACCGGCGGCGAGAGCGGCGTTGTGCATGGCGGGCGAGAGGGAGTGGGCGAGGGGGAAGCCGAGGAGGGCGAGGCGCATGGGAATGATGAACGATGAACGATGAACGATGAAAGTTGAGTTTTGAGTTGTCAGTCGGTGGTTGATGTGAATGATGCGCGATGATGCCTCAAGGCTTGGCGCTGATAGCTGAGTGCTGACCGCTGAAGGCCAACAGCTATCCTCGCAATTCCTCCAGCACGTCGAAATAATTCGGGAAGGTTTTGGAGACGCAGCCCGGGTTTTCGATGGCGATGCCGGGGGCGCGGAGGCCGACGAGGGCAAAAGCCATAGCCATGCGGTGGTCGTCGTAGGTGTGGATGACGGCGGGCTGCAGGTTGGCGCACGGGTAAATGGTGAGGCCGTCGGGGTGTTCGTCTACGGTGACGCCCAGGCGGCGCAGTTCGTTGCACATGGCGGCCACGCGGTCGGTTTCTTTGACGCGGGCAGAGGCGATGCCGCGAATGGTGGTGGGCGAATCGGCAAAGGGGGCAATGGCCGCCAGCGTTTGGGCCATGTCGGGGAGGTCGCGCAGGTCAACGTCCACGCCCCGTAGGGGCAATTCGTGTAAGGGCGATTCATGAATCGCCCCTACGACCTCTATCCAGTTTTCGCCCTCCGTGATGACACATCCCATCCTCGCCAATACATCGAGGAAGGCAATGTCGCCCTGTTGGCTTCGGCGGGAGATGTTTTGCACGCGCACCGTGCCGCCGCACACGGCGGGCGCGGCAAAAAAATATGAGGCGGCGGAGGCGTCGCTCTCGATGGCGTATTCGCTCACGGCGCGATAGCGCTGCGGCCTGACGCGGAAACGCTCGTAGCCCTCGCGCTCCACCGTCACGCCAAAGTCGGCCATTACGGCCAGGGTCATGTCCACGTACGGTTTGGAGTTGAGGCCGCGCTCGACGATCAGCTCCACGGGCGATTGGGCGTAGGGCGCGGCGATGAGCAGCGCGGATAGAAACTGGCTGCTGGTGTCGCCGGCTACGCGGGCCGTGCCGCCCCGCAGACCCGAGGCGATGACGCGCACGGGCGGGCAAATGGAAGGCTGAGGGATGAAGGATGAAGGATGAGCGAGCGGTTCGACGTGCGCGCCGAGGGCGTTGAGGGCAGCAACGAGGTCGCCGATGGGGCGCTGGCGCATACGCTCGACGCCGTCGAGGGTGTATTCGCCGTGGCCGAGCGTTGCAAAGGCGGTGAGGAAGCGAGCGGCGGTTCCGGCGTTGCCGACGAAGAGATCAGCGCGGGAGGAGGGGATGCGGCCGCCGAGGCCGTGGATGGTGATTGCGGATTGCGGATTGCGGATTGCTGATTGGATGCTGAAGCCGAGGCGACTCAATGATTCTATGAAGTAGCGCGAGTCGTCGGAGTCGAGGGCGTTGGTGAGGGCCGTGGTTCCGTCGGCGAGGGCGGCGATGGCCAGGGCGCGGTTGGTGAGGCTTTTGGAGCCGGGAACGCGGACGCCGGCGCGGAGGGGGTGGAGGATCGGCAAAATGGAAAGGCTTGTAGTCATGGGAGAAGAGAAAACCGCGAAGGCGCGAAGCACGCGAAGTTTTTTGTTTTCCTTTGCGTTCGCCTGCCCTCGCAAGGGGGTTGCGCCTTTGCGGTGAGCTTCATTTGAATAACTCTCTCCGTTTGCGTTGCGCCGGTTCCAGCGCAGCCCGCAGGGCGGCGGGGTCGCCGGAGTCGATGGCGGCGGCGAGGGCGTCGAGTTCGGCGCGGTAAGCGGTCAGGGCGTGCAGGATGGCGGCGCGGTTGGTGAGCAGGATGTCGGTCATCATGCTCAAATCGCCGGCGGCGAGGCGCGTGGTGTCGCGGAAGCCGGAGGCGGCCAGCTGCCACAGCCGCTCGTCGCCCGCGCCTATGGCTGCGCGCATGAGGGCCACGGCGGCGGCGTAGGGCAGGTGGCTTACGATGGCCGCGAGCGCATCGTGCCGGTCGGCGGGCAGCAGCAGCGGCTCTGCGCCCACGGCGGCGGCCAGTTCGCGCGCCAACGCCAGGGCAGCGGGCGAGGTGCGCGCCAACGGGGTGAGCACAAAGGTTTTGCCGCGATAGAGGCCGGCCTCGGCATGGGCGATGCCGCCCGTTTCTTTGCCGCACATGGGGTGGCCGCCGATGGGGTCGAAGTGGGCGGGGAGCTTGCTCATTGCGAATGTAATCTGTTGCTTGGTTGAGCCGAGATCAATGATAATTTTCGATTGCTGATTGCTGATTGCTGATTGCTGTAGGCTTTGGATTTGCGAGAGGATGGCGCGGACGGGGGTGGCGAGGACGATGAGGTGAGCAGTGGCAAGCGCCCCTTCGAGATCGGCTGCGCGGTGGACAATGCCCCGGTTGAGGGCAAAGGCCAACGCGGAGGCATCGGCGTCCACCCCTATGATCTCATCACAATGCCCCTTGAGCGCCAGCGCGAGCGATCCGCCCATCAGTCCCAATCCCACAATGGCGATGCGGGCGCCGGCGAGGGTAAACCCCGGTTCGTCCACGCTATTGCCGCCCGACAGCCTCGGCCACGCGGCGGATGTCGCGCACGAGTTGCGCGAACTTTTCGGGCTTGAGGCTTTGCGCGCCGTCGGAGAGGGCCTCGGTGGGGTTGGGGTGCACTTCGACGATGATGCCGTCGGCCCCGGCGGCGACGCCCGCTTTGGCAATGGCCGAGACGTATTCCCACTTGCCGGTGCTATGGCTGGGGTCGAGGATGACGGGCAGGTGGGTGAGTTGCTTGAGCACGGGCACGGCGTTGATGTCGGTGGTGTTGCGCGTGTATTTCTCGAAGGTGCGGATGCCGCGCTCGCACAGCATGACCTGCGTGTTGCCTTTGGCGAGGATATATTCGGCGGACATGAGCAGTTCTTCGATGGTGGACATCATGCCGCGCTTGAGCAGCACGGTGGCGCCCGACTCGCCGGCGGCGTTGAGCAGGTAGTAGTTTTGCATGTTGCGCGCGCCGATCTGGATCACGTCGGCGTATTTGGCGACGAGGGGCACTTGCTCGGGCGACATGGCCTCGGTGACCACGGGCAGGCCGGTGGCTTGGCGGGCCTCGGCCAACAACGCCAACCCCTCTTCGCCCATGCCCTGAAAGCTGTAGGGCGAGGTGCGGGGCTTGAACGCGCCGCCGCGCAGGGCGGTGGCTCCGGCCTCTTTGACGGCGTGGGCGGTTTCGAGTATTTGCGAGCGGCTTTCCACCGAGCACGGCCCGGCGATAATGACGACTTCGGGCGCGCCCACTTTGTTGCCGTTGAGGGGGATGAGCGAGTCGGCGGGGTGCATATCGCGCGAGGCCAGCTTGAAGGGTTTCAGCACGGGCATGGTTCTCTCTACGCCGTCCAGCAGTTCGAATTGGGAGTGGTCAATGGGGCGGTCGTCGCCGACCACGCCGATGATGGCGGTCTCTTCGCCCTGCGAGAGGTGGGCGCGGTAGCCCATGCTTTCGATGCGCTTGACGACGGCGGATACTTGCGCTGTGGAAGCGCGGGCTTTCATGACAATGATCATTTGGCTATTTCAACAGGCAGCGGCCGGTCGGGCCGCAGGCCGGCGGCCTGGCCGAGGTAAATGTGCTTGACGGCCTGCGCCGGCCGGTCGGTGTTCCAATGAATGAGGATGCGGATGCAACGGCTCAGGCCGTGGGGCACGGCCATTTCGTGGCAGCACAACAGGGCCGCGTCGTACCAGCCCAACGCGCGGGCGGCCAGCGCCGGGAATTCGGCGTTGAGGTCGGGCGAGGTGGTGAACCAGGCCGAGGCGACGTCTTCGGCTTGCACATCGTTGGCGGCAATGATCGCCAGCAGCAGTTCGCGCGTAGCCTCGAGGATGGCTTGTTTGGTGTTGGCTTCGGCGACCGTTGCGCCGCGGATACCCCGGACAGGCATAAGAGCGTTTCCTTTTTTTCACCACCGAGTTCACGGAGAACACGGAGATTTTCGCTTTGTTTCCCGGTGCGCTCCGTGTTCTCTGTGGTGAAACAAATAAAAAAAGCGCGGGGCCGCCGGCCTCCGCGCTTCAGTTCAGTGTCGTACTACTGCTACTTCAAGCGGAAACAGCGGCAGGGGAACTGTCGCTAAAGTAGTAGTAGTAAAACCGTTTCGCCGAATTCATTGTGTCAAGATGATAACACCACTCCCCGCCAGCGGCAATGGGGCAGGGTGAACAAGAGAAAGGCAAATGAGAAATGCAAAATGACGAATGACGAATGACCGCTTTGCGTGACGAATGCTGTTAGCCCCTTCGCCATTTGGCACGCGAAGCGGTCATTTTCCATTGACTACCCCCAGCCGCGCCGCGCCAGCTCGTCTTCCGAAAAGCCGAAGTAATGGCCCAGTTCGTGGATCAGCGTCCGGCGGATTTGCGCCCGCAGCTCCACCTCGGTGCGGCACATCGAGGCGATGGGCGAACGGAACAGCGTGATCCGATCCGGCTGCAAAAGGACGCTATCGGCGCGGCGGAACACCAGCGGGACGCCCTGATACAGCCCGAGCAGGGTGGCCCCGGGGCCGCTTGCCTCGCCCAATTGCTCCGGGGACGCCGCGTCGGCCACGTCGAGGATCACCTCTTCGGCGTCGGCGCGCAAATCGGGCGGCAACTCCGACAGGACTTCCTCGGAAATATCAAAGGTCAGTTTTTCGAATCGGTCGGCAGTGACGTGCATGGCGGGCAGTTTACCACTTTCGTCAGCCGAACGCTTGTGCTACAATGCCGCACATGGCTTTGGACCTCAGTCAACTCATCCGGCAAATTGACGCCCTGAGCGAGAACGCCTCCAAACGTCAGGCCGATCAAGCCGCGCGGCTGCCGCTGGCGCAGGCCACGCTTGACGCCATCGCCGCCGACCCGGAGGCAACGCGGCAACGGGCCGCCGATGTGGCCCACCGGTTCCGCTGGGCCGGGGCCATCCCCACCGACGAGCCAATCAATGCCGTTTACCCGTTGCCCGCCCATCCGGCCCGCGCCAGTATCGTGGCCGCCGACGGCTCGCAAATCCACCCCGACCGGCACGGCCTGGCCCTGTACTATCTCATCAACATCGGCAGCATCGTGTTCCGCCACGGGGCCGAGGAAGCCCCGGCGTGCAGTTCGAGCGCCGAGGTGTTTTTCGAGGACGAAGACCTCTACGAAAACGAGTCGCTGATCTCCGGCGAAAAGATCAACGCCGAGCGCGACGCGCGCGAGCTGGGCGAACTGGCGCGGCTGGGCGCAAGCGAGTCCGGGGCGGCCCCCACGGTGACGCTGCTCGATAACGGCCTGCTGTTGTTCTTTTCGTTGCAGGAACAGGATCGCAAAGCGAAAGACAAGGCCATTGCCAACTACCTCGCCCGGATGGATCAGCTCAAAGCCTCCGGCGCGGCGCTGGCGGGTGTGGTGGACCGCCCCCGCGCCGCCAACATCATCCGGCTGTTGCACCTGGCCACGCTCGACGAGCGCGAACTGGATCAAGACCATTTGCGTGGCACGGGACGCTTTCAACACATGGTGGACACTGCACTGTTCGGCGCGCTCCAACCGGGAGAGCGCAGCGCGCTGTTTGTCAACGCCGCGCCGGACAATCTCGAATACTACAAGCCGCGCGGGCACACGGTGCGCTTCTTCTATCTCAACGCGGGGCGGCCCGGCAAGGGTTCGCTCTTGCGGATCGAAGTGCCGGAGTGGGTGGCGCAGGATCGGGCGCGGCTCGATCTCGTTCACGCGGCCATTGTGGAGCAGTGCCGCTTCACCGATGGCTTTCCCTACGTGCTCATGCGGGCGCACGAACTGGCGGTGGTGACGATGGACGAGCGGCGCGCATTCGATGAGCTGGTGATGGGCGCGTTGGTGCGGCGCGGTTTCACGCCCGGCGTATCGCAGAAGCAGCAGGGCAAAGAGTGGACGGGTTCGGGCAAGAGGAGATTTCCATGACTGACGGGACGATTGCCATTGGCCGTTTGATCCGCAGTTCGACGGCGGGGTTCGTGTTCGCTTGCCGCGTGCCGGAGCCGGAAGTGCCCCTCTTCGGCGCGTTCGTCAAAGCCCCGGCCCAGCGCGCCCAGAGCGAGGTGTTCGGGCTGATTTACGACATTGCCTTTACGGACGACATGCTGGTGCGGCAAGTGGCCGCCGCGCCCGACCTGCCCGAAAGCTACATTCAGGATCAGCGGGTGAACCGGCAAATTCCCATTGAGGTGAGCGTGCTGGCCGTGGGCTACCGCAGCAATGGCGGCAGCCTCAACTATGGCCTGCCCCCGCAACCGCCCATCACGCTCGACCGGATCAGCCAGTGCGACGACGCCGAAGTGGCCGAGTTCACCGAGCGGTTCGATTATTTGCAGATCGTGCTCAATTCGCCGCACGCCCCGGCCGACGAACTGATTGCCGCCTCGCTGCGCCGCGCCGTCGACACGTGCCCCCCCGACGAGCGCGGCCGCTTTTTGCGGAACGCGGGCAAGGAACTGGCGAGGTTGCTGAGCCGGGATCTGGCGAGGCTGGAAAACTTGTTGAGGCGGATAAGACCTTAGCCACGAATTGCACGAATTGACACGAATTACCCTTTGTTGTTTGTGGGAGGGCATATGGCCGAAATTTTGTACAGAGAGCTTTCCTACGCGATTGTCGGTGCAGCGATGGAGGTGCATAAGCAGTTGGGCGCGGGGTTTCTTGAAGCAGTTTATCGCAAAGCACTCATTTATGAATTGACTCTCCGGGCTATTCCATTTGAAGAAGAAAGAGTTCTTCCCGTCTATTACAAGGGGCAGTTGCTCGGCGCGTACAAGGCCGATCTGGTGATCGATGCCAGGATAATCCTTGAATTGAAGGCTGTGTCTACCTAGACTCGCGAACATGAGGCGCAAGCAATACATTACCTCACCGCAACCGGCCTGCGTCTCGCCATTCTGATCAACTTCGGCGCAAGCTCTCTGCAAACGAAGCGCATCGTGAAATAGGCAATCCGCAGCCTCAAGTCTCACAAACTGGCGCGAATCAAAAAAACAATTCGTGAAAATTTGTGTAATTCGTGGCAAAAAACAACATGACTACTCCCTCTACACTCGACGACTTCTTCCCTCGCACCCCCTCCGCCACCGGACACATCCGCCTCGGCATTGTCGTCGGCGGGTCGCTGTCGCAAGGGCTGGATGTGAAGCTGGACGTGGGCGCGACGCCGGGCAACATCATCGAGACCATGGCCGTTGGCCGCTACGTGGTCATCGAAGGCGCCACCGGGCGCAAGTTCTTCTCCATCGTCACCGACATCGCCCTCGACAACACCAACCCCGACCTACCCAAAACCCCGCCCGACCCCGACGACTCTTTCGCCTCGGAAATCTACGGCAGCGTGCTTTCCTTTGGCCGCTTGCAGGTGTCGCCCATGCTGCTGGTTGAGAAGGATGAAAACAAGCCCAAGCCGGTGAAGACCGTGCCGGCCCACTTCTCCAAAGTGTTCAACGCCACGCCGGAAGATGTGGACACGATTTTTGGCGCGGAAGACGAGTTGCACTGGCACATCGGCGAGCCGCTCGACATGCAGGGCGTAAAGGTCAACCTCGACCTGCAAAAGTTCGTCGAGCGCTCGTCGGGCGTGTTCGGCAAAAGCGGCACGGGAAAAAGCTTCATCACCCGCACTATTCTGCTAGGTATCATCCGCGCCCGCGCCGCTGTCAATTTGATCTTCGATATGCATAACGATTATGGCTGGGAAGTAATTGACGAACACAAGAAACGGTTCAGGGGCTTGCGGCAGTTGTTCTCCGACGGTCGGGTGCAGGTGATCACGCTCGACCCCGACACGTCGCGCCATCGCGGGAGCAAAGTCGATCATGTTTTGCAGATTGGGTTGAATCAGATCGAGCCGGAAGATGTGGACATGCTCTCCGGTATTCTCGGGCTAAGCGAAGTGCAAGTGGGGGCGTTGTATTACATCTCGCGAAAACTCAAGCAAAGAAACAAAAACTGGATTGCCGAACTACTCGACGAGAACAGCACAGAGATTAACGAAATTGAAGACTCCGAGATGGTACAAAAGGGAACTCTGCGTGCGATCCAGCGCAAGTTCGAACTCTTCCGCCGTTTCGGCTTTCTCACGCCGAGTGCCAGCGACGAAGCGGTGGATTACGTTTTCAACGCTCTCAATCGCGGCACGAATATTGTGTTGGAGTTCGGCGTGTACGGAAACACGCTGGCCGCCTATGTTTTAGTGGCAAACTTCCTCACGCGTCGCATTCACAGGAAGTACGTCGAGCAGAAAAACAAAGCGGCGGGCAAAGGCGGCGATGAACCCTTGCCGCTGGTCATCACTATTGAAGAGGCGCACAAGTTTCTCGACCCCGAAATTGCTCAGCACACCATCTTCGGCAACATCGCCCGCGAACTGCGCAAATACAACGTCACCCTGCTCATCGTGGATCAGCGTCCCAGCGGCATTGACGAGGAGGTGATGAGCCAGATCGGCACGCGGGTGACGTGCCTGCTCGACAACGAAGCCGACATCAAAGCCGTGTTCTCCGGCGTGAGCGGCGCGGGGCAACTGCGCGAGGTGCTGGCGCGGCTCGATACCCAACAGCAAGCCCTCATCCTCGGCCACGCTGTGCCCATGCCCGTGGTGGTCAAGACGCGCGACTACGACGAGGCGCTCTATGCGGCCGTGGGGTTTGCGGATGAAGCGGCGGCGAGGGAGAAGCGGAAGAAGGATAAGGCGGCGTTGTACGGGGAGGGGTAGTTTCTATCCCTGTTTCCCGTGCTCTTCAATAAAACTGAAAACCCTTCCCCACGCATCGTCGCACGCCTCTTTCCATTCCGCGTAGCGGCGGTCGAAGAAGCTGTGTGGCGCGCCGTCGTAGATGTGGATGGAGTGGGAGACGCCGGTCTGGTCGAGAATTTCGTCGAGTTTCTGCACCTGTTCGTTGGGAATGCCCGGGTCTGCGCCGCCGAATAAACCAAGCACGGGAATCTTGCAGTGAATGGCCGCCTCGGGCAGGGCGCGCTCGCCCCAGACACGTTTCATCCCGGCATAAAAACCGATGACGCCGGTCAAGCCTAAATCCGTTTCCATGCCGGAGTAGAGCGCGAGACCGCCGCCCATGCAGAACCCGACCGTAAAGATCGGCTGCTGCTCCGGCGACAACGAGCGTAGATGCGCCACCGCGGCGCGCACATCGTTGAAGAAAGTCGGCCCCGTCATCCGGTCCACGTGCGGCATATACTCGAATGAGTCGTCGCGCCCGGTCAGCCCGGCCGAGCGCCCAAAGTAATCCATCGCCAGCGCCGTGTACCCGGCCTCGGCGAAGCGCATGGCCAGCTCTTTGTAGAATTGATGCAGGCCGCGCACGTCCGGATAGATCAGAATTTGCGCGCCCTTCGATTGACTGGCTTGGGCGACAAAGGCCGCAAATTGATTGCCATCCGCAGCAGTCAGAGTCAGGTCTTCGCCGATACCACCGCCGCCAATGCCGTCTGGCAGTTCCGGCGGATGAGCATTGCTGTCGTAACACATAAGTGAGGCCTCCTGATGGCAACCGAGTCTGGATTTCCGCGTGGGAAATTTCGTATGGGCAATTCATGAATTGCCCGTACAAATTCATGATTGCCCTTACGTGCCCGCAACTTTGCCAGGCGACAGTATAGCCCCAATGGAATAAACCGACAGTCTGTCAAACAACCCTGACTAACCATCTCCCCCACTCCCACACTCCCATACTCCCTTACTCTCGCCCGCCGTTGGCGCGGATATTCGCAGTGCAACCGAGTCGCCGGCCCATTTCTTGGCGCGAGCAAGATCAATTACAATAGGCGACGCATTCCATCAATCTGGAAGAAAGGTTTCTCGCCACGAAGTCGCACGAATTGATATGACCATTTCGTGGCAAACGTATTTGTCATGCCCGAACCCATCCGCGTCCTTCACTTCGCCGACCTCCACGTCGGCATGGAAAATTACGGCAAGGTCGATCCAGAGACCGGCATCTCCAGCCGCATCCGTGATTTTTTGGATCGGCTGGATGAAGTGATCGCCTACGCCATGGATCACGACGCCGACCTCGTCATCTTCGCCGGCGACGCTTTCAAGACGCGCGACCCCGATCCCACTCAACAGCGCGAATTCGCCAGGCGCATCAAACATCTGGCCGACAAAGTGCCGGTGTTCATGCTGGTGGGTAATCACGACATCCCCGGCATGGCGGCGCGAGCCACCTCGATAGACATCTTCCGCACCCTCGAAGTCCCTAACATCATCGTCGGGCGCACCATTAGCTCTCAAGTGATCCAAACGAAACGCGGCCCGGTCTTTGTGGGCTGGGTTCCGTTTCCCGTGCGCGGGCGGTTGCTGGCCCAGGAGGATCACAAGGGCGCGTCGGTGGAAGCGCTGGATAGGGCGGTTGAAGCGTTGGTGATTGGGGAACTCAACGACCTCGCCGCCGAAGCCGCCAGCCAACCACCATCTGTCCCGCGCGTGCTGGTTGGTCACTTTTCTGTCGGCGGCGCCACTTATGGTTCTGAGCGCTCTGTTATGCTGGGACGCGACCTCGTCATTCAAAAATCGTCGTTAACTTATCCGGTCTGGGATTATGTTGGACTCGGCCACATCCATAAACACCAGAATTTGACAGCGAACGATCCGGGGTCGCCGCCGGTAGTTTATTCCGGCTCCCTCGAGCGCATCGACTTCGGCGAAGAAGTCGAAGACAAAGGTTTCTGTTGGGTGGAGTTGGAGCGCGGCAAGACGAAATGGGAATTCGTCAAAGTGAACGCCCGCCGGTTTGTCACCATCAAAGTGGACGCGCGCGAGGCCGACGACCCCACCACCGCTGCCCTGGCGAAGATCGCCGGGCGCGACCCTTCGACAGGCTCAGCGCGCGGTCTGGCCGGGGCCATTGTGCGCGTCAGCGTCAGACTGCGCGCGGCGCAAGAGGCCTCGTTGCGCGAGCGCGACATCGAGAAAGCCCTACGCGAGGCCGAAGTCTCCACCATCGCCGCCATTGGCAAGGAAGTGGAACGCGAAGTGCGCACCCCGCTGGGCGCCGCCAGCCCCGAAACCCTCACGCCCGTGCAGCTTGTCGAGCGATACTTTCTCTCCAAAGGCAAATCCGCCGATGAAGTGAGGAAGTATGTACAGGCAGCCGAGAGCCTATTTAATGACGAATGACGAATGGAAAATGACGAATGACAGATAGCCAGGCCGCCCAGCCGAGAAACATACAGGAGCGGTCGTTTGAGTTCGCGGTGCGCATTGTCCGCCTTATGGATCGACTGCCGCATACCACAGCGGGCATTCAAATTGGCCGACAGTTAATGGCCTCGGGCACGTCTATCGGCGCAAACGCGCAGGAGGCCGATGCTGCGGAAACAAAAGCCGATTCAATTTTCCATTCG
>JACRBQ010000008.1 GCA_016213135.1 Chloroflexota bacterium
CGCCTCATTTTGCCTGGTTTGAACGATCGTGGCGCCTGCGCCATACATGCCCTGCGTGGGCTTTTTCCCCTCGGCCTGCCGGGGGCGCATGTCGGTGCGCTGCAAACGGCCAATCGTTGAAAAAAACGACTCTAGAGTCGTTTTTGATAAATCGCGCTCCTGCATGTGATACCAGCCCAGCGGGTCGTGGTTCACAATGAGCGGTGAAAACGCCCTCAGCCCCAGCCGCAAGATGATGGGCAGGTTATACACCACAAACGCGATGGGCCGGTAACCGGCCAATTGCAGAAGAATGTTCAGCGACGAGCCGACGATGGGCGACCCCACCACCACCACCTTCTGCACCCGGCGCGGAAACCGGAATGCCATGCTGAGGCTCACCGTGCCGCCCATACTGTGCCCCACCACCGGCGCCGACTCGATCCCCAGCTTATCCATAAACTGGTCGACCAGGGTGACGAAGTCGCCTACGGCGTACGTCTCGCGCTTTTTGCCCGACTCGCCGAATCCCCAAAAGTCCAGCGCATACGTGCGGTATGAGCGGCCGAGCAGTTCCATGGTCCGTTGCCACAGCCCCCACGACCCCAACCAGCCGTGCAACAACACCACCGGCTTGCCCTGCCCATAGGTCTCGTAATGGACGATTCCTTGATCTGTAACAATGGAACTCACGCGGAGAAACCTCGGCTGCCTACGCTTCCATCTCAGCCAGAATGCTGTAGAGCAATTCCAACAGCACCGACTTGACGCTCTCGCGATCCGTGGCAACACAAGGCAACAACTTCACCGCCGGGTCGAGCCGTAAGGCAATCCGCAAATCGTCGGGCGCCCAGGCTTCGGCATGGTCTTGCTTGTTGGCCGCCACCACATACGGGGTGGGGGCATAGGCCCGGAAGGTTTCCAGAATGCTTTTGGCTTCGCGAAAGGTCTCCGGGCGCGAGCTATCCACCATCACCACAAACCCCAGCATCCCCTCCGACAGAATCTCCCACATGAAATCGAACCGCTTTTGCCCCGGCGTGCCGAACAAATACAACACCAGGTCGGAGTCGACCGTGATGCGGCCGAAATCCATGGCCACCGTCGTCGCATCCTTAATC
The DNA here is from genome assembly GCA_016213135.1 of Chloroflexota bacterium. Lineage (GTDB taxonomy): Bacteria > Chloroflexota > Anaerolineae > Anaerolineales > VGOW01 > VGOW01. The sequence continues at coordinate 1,101 of JACRBQ010000008.1, forward strand.
CGCTCCGCGTCCGACGAAATCTTGCGCTCGGTCTTCACCACCTCAATCTCGCTGATGGTGCCGATGAATTGAGTTTTGCCGGAACTAAACGGGCCGGTGACCACCATTTTGACGGTTTGCATGCGCGCCTATCCTTTGGGCAAATAGCTAAAGCGACCGAATCCGGGCAATAAGCCTGTTGACAAGCGAACGGTCTTCCGTCTTGTCTTTGGTGATCGGCTGCATTGGCCTGCGTGGCGCCGCCCCGTTGGCCCCGGGCATTTGCAGCGGCGCCCCCGTGGGCCTCACCAGTTCCACCAACCCGGCCTGCAACAGACCATACACCACCCGGCGAATATCCAGATCGCTCATGCTGGTGGCCTTCGCAATCCGCTTGATTGAATTCTTGGGATTCACATAGGAGACGACCTTCCACTCCTCGACGTTCAAATTCACATTCCTCAGGCGGGCATCGGGCTTGTCGGTGAACTTGAGCGCCATTTCCAGGTTGGGCAATTCCTCTTGCAGTTGCTCCCACTCCCGCAGGCGTCGCGACCCGTCGATGATCACGTTCTCCAGATCGACCTGCACCGTGATCCGGTCGTCCGGCGGCAGCAGCGCCCCGTCGAAATTGAAAATACCCTCCACCCATGTGAACAAACGGTAAGCCACGTCCAACATGTGCTGCCGAATGCCATTGAGAATCTCTGCTTGCGTCACGTACCCGGCATTGATCAGCAACAGGCCCAGCGCCTTGTCGTTGGCCGCCTCCGGTCGCTGTTTGAGCGCCCGCGTCTGGTCGTCGGTTAGCTTGCCCGCTTTGCGTAACACCGCGGCCAGGCTCGTGTCTTCATTGCCAAACTGCGCGTAAACCAACTTGCCGTCGCGGAACGACATTCGCGCCGCCTCGCTCGGGCCGTCAATGGTTAGCGTGCCCGTTTTGCGCGCCAGGTTAATCAAGTTCAGCAATTGAGTCGTGCTAAAATCGCGCAGATTGCCTTTGAGTGCCATCGGCTCCTCGAATATGCTGCTAATAGACTGGATTCAAAGGGATTATACATATAAGCGGTGTAAAGTCAAAGAAACGCAAGTCTCACCGGGGCCTTTCTTGCATCGTCCTTTATTCCTACTCTGCCTGATTCTGTTTTCTTTGGCTGCTTGCCGTCAGTCGCCCATTGCCCCTACGGAAACGGGGACTCCTGCCGTGACGCTGCCCTCGCCGGCCCTCACCCTGCGGCCACTGGCGACCAAGCCCCCCCTGCCGCCCACCGTTGTGCGCCAGTCAACCGCCGTTCCGCCGGCCGCATCCGCCACCCCCACTCCCGCCGGCCAAATCGGCCCGGTCGCCTTCGCCCCCGACGTAAACCCCCTCACTGGCGAAACCGTGCCCGACCCGCGCGTGCTGAACCGGCGCCCGCTCGCCATCAAAATCTCGAACTTTCCGCCGTGCGTGCGGCCGCAGTCGGGCCTGTCGCTGGCCGACCTCGTGTTTGAACATTACGCCGAAGGCGGCGCCACCCGCTTCACTGCCCTCTTCCTCAGCCACGACGCTCGTAAAGTCGGCTCCATCCGTTCCGCCCGGCTCATCGATCTCGAACTGCCCGCCATGTACCACTCGCTGTTCGCCTTCTCCGGCGCAAGCGACGGCGTGCTCAACCGGCTCAAAGAGGCCGATTTCAAAGACTGGATCATCTCGCCGGAATTTGAGCCGGGCCACCCCGCCTTGTATCGTGTGCCCAAAGAGTCGTTGCCCGAGGACTGCCAGGAACAGGAGCATACCCTCTTCACCGGCGCCGACCGCCTGTGGGCCGACGCCGACAAAAAAGGCATCAACGCCCGGCAAGCCCTCACCGGCATGGCCTTTAACCCGCAGCCGCCGCCTCGCGGGCAGACCGCCGCCTCGCTCACCGTGGCCTACACCGCCGCCTACGTGCGCTGGAATTACAACGCCGAAGTGGGCCGCTACTTTCGGTATGCCGACGGCCGCACTCACATGGACGCGCTGACACGCACGCCCATCACCGCCGCCAACGTGATTGTGATCTTCGTCCACCATCAAACCACCGACATCCGCGAAGACTTTGTGGGCTACGACCCGCGCACCAAAAGCGGCGGCAGCTATTCGCTTGAGATTCAGTTGTGGGGCGCCGGCCCGGCCCTCGTCTATCGCGACGGGCAAATGTATCGGGTCACGTGGCTGCGGCAGGATCGCTCCGGTGTGCTGGGGCTGGTGGATGCCTCCACCGGGCAACTGTTTCCGCTCAAGCCCGGCAATACGTGGTTCGAGCTGGTTAATTTAGATTCCCCTCTGTCGCAGCCCAATGCCGGCTCGTGGAAAGTTGCGCCCACGACTCCCACGCCGATGCCCTGACCAAGACCGACACGGTTCGCGCGCGAAACCGCGTCGGTGTGCAAACGGCGGCCTGTTTCACGTTATAATCCACCGCCATGCGACGCGCCTTTTCCCTCCTCTTTCCACTCACGTTCATCGTCTCCTGCGGCGGCGGCCTCGCCACCGCGCCCGCCACCTCTTCGGCGCCCCCGGCAATTACCATCATTGCCCCGCAGGCCACATTGGCCCCGGTGGGTGTCACGCTGGTCGCTCCCGCAGGCACCCCGGCGCCCGACGCCCCCAGCCCCACGCCGGAGCAAGTCGTCGGCCCGGACACTTATCCGCCGGGTATCAACCCGCTCACCGGCTTGCCCGCCGATGCCGCCGCCCTCAACCGCCGACCGTTGGCCGTCAAAATTTCCAACTTCCCGCGCTACGTGCGCCCGCAGTTTGGCCTGTCGCTCGCCGATGCCGTGTTTGAGCATTACGCCGAAGGCGGCACCACGCGCTTCACCGCCATATTCTTGAGCCACGATGCCGATAATGTCGGCCCCATTCGCTCGGCGCGGCTGCTCGATACCGTCATCCCGGAAATGTACGGCGCGGCGCTCGTGGCCTCCGGCAGCTCCACCGGAGTGATCGCGCGCCTCAGTTACAAGCCGTGGTTCAACCTTGTGGTGGCCGAGCGCACCGGCTATCAGTGCCCGCCCCTGTGCCGCGAAAGCGAAGACACCAATTCCCTCTTTGCCTCCACTACCGCCATCCACCAGGCGTTGCGCGACAAGGGCGTTGACGATTCTCCCCAGGCCCACCGCGGGTTGTCGTTCTTCACCCGGCCCCCGGCCGAGGGCGAGGCGGTCACCGCGTTGCGCGTGGATTTTAGCGGCGAAGCTCATACCGAATGGCGTTACGACCCGACCACCGGTTTGTATGGCCGCTGGTCCGATGCTTCGGCCATTGAAGTGACGCCCCACATCGACGCGCTGACCAAACAACCGATCACTGCGGCCAACGTGATCGTGTTGTTTGCGAATCACGTTGTGGATTTCAGCATTCCGGAAGATTTCGACAACGGCGGCTACACCGGGCACTTCAGCACCGAAGTGCAATTATGGGCCACCGGCCCGGCGTGGCTGTTCCGCGACGGCCAGGCGTACCGCCTCACGTGGGTGCGCCTCAACAGCGGCGATATGGTGGGGCTGGTGGATGCCGCCAACCAGGTCGTGCCGCTCAAACCGGGCAACACGTGGTACGAAGTGGTGGGCCTCTACAGCGAAAAAGTCGATAACGGCTCCAACTGGTCTGTGCGCCACAACTCGCCGGTGGACGAAGGTGAAATCCCCGGGGTGCCCTCACCCACGCCCACCGTGGAAGGCGCCACTGCCGAAGCTCCCACGGAAACGCCCACGGCCGCGCCGTAGGGCGTTTCCGTGGGAGCGCGTTGCACGCGCGATTTGCGACTGCTCCACGCCCAGTCGCGGTTGCAAACCGCTCTCACTCTGGCGCGGAGGCGATTTTGGGAAGGCCCTCGCCTCCCTCCGACCCTCTACCATCTTTGCGGTGACGGATATACAATCGTCTGCGTGGTCGCCGAACCCCCGACTCTGACCGCCCCCAGCCTCACACTACTCGACCGCCTGCCGGCCTGGTCGGCAATGATGGCCGATATGGGCCGCTCGGACGACCCGCAGGCCGTGTTGAAAAGCTTGGCTCAGGGCGCGCGCCGCGTGTTGGGCGCGCAGTATTCGGCGGTGATGACCACCGCTGAGACTCCCGGCGTCGTAGAGATCCGGGCCGTGTCGGGCGTCCCTTTTCAGTATCTGCCCATTGTCGAAAAAGTTTGGGGCCGGCTGATTGTCGGCGCTCGCATCACGTTGTCGCCGCAGGGGTTGGGGCCGCTGTCGCTGGCGTTTTTTCAGAAGCGCGACATCTTCATCACCGAATCGCTCGCCGACCTCGCTGCCTTTCCGGGCGCCAACCTGCTCTGGCGCACCGTGAGCGAGGCGTTGAACGTGCGCGCCTTGTGGTGTTTGCCGCTCGCGCTTTCGCCCGCCGACGAGCCTCTGGGGCTGATTGTGTTGGGCCGCACCGAGAGCCAACCGCCGCCCTCAGACGACCGGGACTTTGCCATGGTCTTCGCGGCCCAGGCGGCGCTGGCCGTCAAAAGCGCGCGGCGCTATGAAAGCGAGCACGACCGCCGCCGGGTAGAAACTCAACAGCGCACGCTGGCCGAGGCCCAACAGCAAATGGCTGCCACTACCGCGCCCACGAGCGTGACATCGGCGCTGAACTGGCGGTGCCTCTCAAGCGCGAGGGGCGGGTGATCGGCGCGCTTAATTTGGAGCGGCCCTCGGGCGAACGATTCCGCGACGCCGAGATCATGGCGATGGAAACGCTGGCCGGGCAGGTGGCTACTGCGCTCGACAACGCCCACTTGTACGCGCGCAGCCGCCAGACCGTGCGCGAACTGTCCGACAGTCTGGCCCAATTACGGCTGGCGCAGGCGCAGCTCATTCAGTCGGCCAAACTGGCCGCCGTCGGCCAATTGGCCGCGGGCGTGGCTCACGAAATCAATAACCCGCTGACCACCATCGCCGGATTGAGCGAGCTGATGCTGCCCGACCTGCCGGAGGCGGGCGGCTTGCGTGACGATATGGCCCTCATCCTTCGCGAAACACAGCGCGCCAGGAGCGTCGTTCGGCGCTTGCTCGACTTTTCGCGCCACCCCGAGCCGCATCGCGACCTCACCGACCTCAACGCCCTCGTTCACGATACGGTGTTGCTCATCTATCATGCGGCCATTGCCCGCAACATTTATATCGCCGAGGCATATGCGGAAGACCTGCCGCCAACACAACTGGACGCGAACCGCATGAAGCAGGTGGCGCTGAATTTGCTGAACAACGCCGTGCAAGCCATTGCCCGGGGCGGCCACATCTATGTGGACACCGGACGCAGCAGGCGTGACGCCGCGCCCGGGGTTTGGCTGCGGGTGCGCGACACCGGGTGCGGCATCTCGCCCGAAAACATGGAACGCATCTTCGAACCGTTCTTCACCACCAAGTCTCCCAACGAAGGCACGGGGTTGGGCCTGTCGGTGAGCTACGGCATCGTGCAGGACCACGGCGGAATAATAGAAGTGGAAAGCATCATCAACCAGGGCAGCACCTTTACGGTGTGGTTGCCGGTGGCAGGCAGGGGGTAACTGCATGCGCCGAGACCTATGGAATCCATGACCGATAGAGTCCTCATCGTCGACGACGACGAAGGTGTCACCACACTGTGCGAGCGGCTCCTGCGCCGCGCCGGGTTTGAAGTGCAGAGCGCCGCTCATCCGCGCGAGGCGCTACGGCTGCTGCACGAAAGCCGGTTCGATTTGATGATGCTCGACATCCGCCTGCCGGAGATGGACGGCTTTACGTTGCTGCGGTTGGCGCGCGAACGCGACCCCGAGCTGGCCATCGTCATCGTCACCGGCCACGGCACGGTGGACACGGCGGTGGCTGCCCTGCAGCACGGCGCCGAAGGGCTGGTGCTCAAGCCCTTCGATTCCGGCAGGCAATTGGTGCAAAGCGCGCGCGATGCGCTGCGCAAAAGCCGTCAGGCCCGCGAGGGCGCGCGCCTGCGCGCCCTGCGCCCCTTGTTCGAAGTGAATCAGCAATTGCTGGCTGAAGTCAACCCCGACCGTTTGCGCGACCTGGTGGTGAAGCTGGCCCAAAGCCAGATGGAAGCCTCGGGTGTGGCCCTGTATGTGCGGGAAGGCGCGGTTTTGAAACTGGCTGCGGGCAACGGAATGGGCGACCGGCAGCCCCAAACCGCTGAGGTGGGCGCAGAGGCCGGTTTGCTGGGGCGGACAGTGGCCTGGGGCTTGCCGCTGTGGGTGTCGGTGGACACCCCGACCGACCCGGCTTTGCTGGCCGATTTGAAAACTTACCACTTGTCGTCGGCCCTGTGCGTGCCTTTGCTGCGGCGCGGCCATCCCGGCGGGGCGTTATTGGCGGGTAGAGCCGTCGGCTCACCGCCGTTTTTGGAAGCCGATCTTGAGGTGTTCACTCTGCTGGCCGGGCAGGTGTCGGCGGCCATGGAAAACGCCGCGCTGTATGCCGAGTTGAGCGCTAACGTGCAACGGTTGGAAAGCTCGCAACTGCAATTGGTGCGGGCCGAAAAACTGGCCGCCCTGGGCCGCCTCACCGGATCCATTGCTCACGAGGTCAACAACCCGTTGCAGTCCATCCAAAACTGCCTGCATCTGGCATCGCACCCGGAGTTGAGCGAGGCAAAGCGCCGCACCTATCATCGCATGGCCGAGCGGGAAGTGGAGCGGCTGATTCAAACCGTGAGGCAGATGCTTGACTTTTATCGCCTGTCCAGCGCCGACTTTGTGCCCACGGATATGAACGCCCTGTTGGACGAAGTGCTCGGGCTGGCCGATGCGCCGCTGGCCGATAGCCATGTGAAAATCAAAAAGCTTTACCGGCGCTCGCTGCCGCCGGTGCCCGTGGCTCGCAACAACCTCAAACAGGTATTTCTCAACTTGATACTCAACGCCCGGGACGCAATGCCCGACGGCGGCAGCCTGGAGCTGCGAACCGGCCTGAGCCGCAAGGGCGGCAGCAGAGTGGCGGAGATCTCCTTCACCGACAGCGGCCCGGGCATTGCCGCCGACGAACTGCCCCGGCTGTTCGAGCCGTTTTACACCACCAAAGAACGCGGCATCGGCCTCGGGCTGGCTGTGAGCTATTCCATTGTGGAGGCTCACGGCGGCAGCATCAGCGTGGATAGCACCCCGAACGTCGGCACGACTTTTCGTGTGCTTTTGCCAATGGAACAAGGGCTTTCAGCGAATGAACCAAACGACTCACCCGCCCCGAATACTGGTCGTTGACGATGAACGCGCGGCGCGGTTGTCGCTCGGCGAAATCCTTCAGTTGGACGGTTGCCAGGTGCAAGCCGCGGCCTCCGGCGAAGAGGCGCTTAAGCTCATGCAAGGCGCGGAGTTTGAGGTGATGGTGCTCGATATCAAAATGCCCGGACTGGGCGGCATGCAATTGCTGGCCGAGGCGCGGCGGCTGGCCCCCCAAATGGTGATCATCATGCTCACCGCCTACGGCACACTCGAAACGGCGTTGAAAGCCATTGACCTGCAGGTGTTCGCCTATCTGCTCAAGCCCGTTGCGCCCGACGACGTATTGGCCACCGTGCGCCGGGGGTTGGCGCGGCGGCGGGAGTTGTACCACAAAGACAAGCTGATTGACGAGATCGAGCAAAACGTGCGCGCTCTGCGCTCGGCGCGGACTGCCACCCGCGAAGTGGGCATCGCGCCTCATCCCCGTGTGTTGAGCGGCGGCGGGCTGGTGCTGGATTTTGACCGGCGCGAGGCCACCGTGGGCGGAAAAAACCTCCACCTCACGCCCACCGAAATACGCCTGTTGGGCGCTTTGATGATGCGGCCCGACCATGTGCTGGCGGTGCGGCAGTTGGTGCAGGTGACTCACGGCTACGAAGCCGACGAGTCGGAGGCGCGCGAAATCATCCGCCCGGTATTGAGCCGGTTGCGGGGCAAGCTGGCCCGGTATCCGCACTGCGCTCGATGTCTGGTGAGCGTGCGCGGGCAGGGTTATATGTTTACAGAGCGAGGGTAACTGCGGGGGTTGTGCCACGCGCCCCGGCTGAGGCGGCTGCCGTGGCTATCCGCCGTTTCCGGGCCAGGTCACTTTTTCAAACAATCCATATACCCAGGCCAGCCATCCTTCCGAAATGTGATGGACCGATAATTCCTTTTCCCGGGCTACGAGCATCACGCTGATGGTGAGCAACAGCGCGCCCACGCTCTGCAGCAGGGTGAGCCGTTCGCCGAACAGCAGGATGGCCGCCGCCACCGACACCACCAATTCGCTCAGCCCCAACAGCGCGGCTTGCTGGCCGCCCAGCCGTTTCACTCCCACAAACAACGACAAGCGCGATAGCACGGTCATCAGCGTCAGCCCGGCCACGCCCCACCACGCCACCGGCGCAGTTTGGCTGAGCGGCGTGCGTATCCACAGCGCCGAGGGCAGCACGGTGAGGGCCATGGCCGTGACGGTGTACAGCGTCAGCGTTTGCGAGGGCATGTCGCGCAGCGCGCGCTGGGTGACGGCCAGGTGCAGCGCATACATAAACGCGCTGCCGAACAGAAGCGCCGCGCCCGGCAGTTGACCCGCGTGCTCGCCGGCGCTGGTGAGCAGGTAAATGGCCGGGAGCGCCAGCACGAGGCGGAACGCGGTGAGGCGCGAGATGGGTTGACCGTCGAGTCGCAGCAATAAGACGAGAATGAGCGGGTTGATGCTAAAGAGCAGTTGAGCCACCGAGGCATCCAACCGGGCCAGTCCGATGTAAAACATGAGCGAGCCGAGGCCGTTGATGATGCCGGCGATGGCGCAGGCGATGAGGCCCGCGGGATAGATGAACAAATATCGCCGGGCAAAAACGGAGAACACCAGCCACAGTATGCCCGCCGCCAGCACGGTGCGCAGCGCCACCAACGCAAAGGGGTCCATGCCGGCGCGGAGCGCTTGCTTGCCAAAAATGGGCGTCAGCCCGAGCAATGCCGCCGAGAGCAGGGCGGCGGCCACGCCCTGATTGGCATAGCGGCGCGCAGGTTGAATTGGCGTGCGGAGCGCCGGGGTTGGGTCGCTTGCCGGTGGGGCGGCGGGGTCGGCGCTCACTTGAGGGCGTCGTTGACTTCTGAAGGAAGATCGTCCTTGGGCAGCGCCGCTTCTCCAGTGGCAGACCGTTGGCCGCTCAGCCGGTCGAGCAGGGTCAGCAGGTCGGTATCGAGGATGGGTTTGACCAGATAGCCCGACGCGCCCAGGCTCATGCCTTTGTCGCGCTCGTCCAGATTTGAGCAGATGATGACCGGGATGTTGCGGGTGTCGCTGGTTTGCTTGAGTTCGCGCAGCACTTGCCAGCCGTCGCGGTCGCGCATCATCACGTCGAGCAAAATGGCATAGGGCCGCAGGTTGCGCGCCGCCGACAGGGCGTCCGTGCTGTCGGTGACGCCGTGCACCACGTAGCCCCTCGATTCCAAATAGCGGCGGTAGAGATCGATCAGCCGCGTGTCGTCTTCCACAGCCAGAATTTTGCGGTGCTCGCCGCCGGGCGCATTGGACGCCGGCGCCGGCTCGTAAACGGGCAGGGTGAAGTGGAACGTGGTGCCGCTGCCCGTCGCGCTCTCTACCCAGATGCTGCCGCCGTGCAACTCGACGAGGGTCTTGCTGATAGCCAGCCCCAGGCCCGAGCCGCCCGTCTTGCGCGTGGCCGAGCCGTCGACTTGCGAGAACGACTGGAACAGCTTGGCCTGATCGGCCTCGGCGATGCCCATGCCGGTATCGTGCACCTGCACATGCACCATGGGCGGCGAGCCGGGCTGTTGGGTGGCCGCGGCCCGAACGGTGATGGCCCCCTCGTCGGTGAACTTGGCCGCGTTGGAAAGCAGGTTCAGCAGCACTTGCCGCACCCGTATGTTGTCGGCGTACACCCTGGGCAGGTCCGGCGGCAGTTCGGAAATGAGGCGCACAGGCTTGTCTTTGGTGAGGCCCAGGGTCGTGGATAGCACGCCCTTGACGATTTCCGCCAGGTCCACCTGATCGAAGGCCAGTTCCATCTTTCCGGCTTCGATGCGCGAGAGGTCGAGGATGTCGTTGATAAGGCCCAACAGGTGCTGCCCGGCGCTGTGAATGGCGGTGAGGTCCTGCACTTGCACATCCGTCACCGGGCCGTCGATGCCCTTGATGATCACGCGCGAGAAGCCGATGATGGAGTTCAACGGCGTGCGCAGCTCGTGGCTCATGTTGGCGAGGAATTGGCTCTTGAGCAGGTCCACTTCGCGCAGGCGGTCGGCGGTTTCGAGCAGTTGCTCGTACAGGCGCGCGGTTTGCAGGGCATTCGAGGCCGAGGTGAGGATGGCCTGCGCCAGTTCCACATCGTCCTGGGTCATGCCGGGCTGCGGCCCGGTGTGCACTATTTCCACCACGCCCTCGGCCTGCTCGTTATAAACGAATGGCAGCAGCAGCGCCTGCCGCACGCGGCCGGCGCTCTCGAGGCGCACCCGGCGCACCTCGGGCCGGCGGCCGATAATCACTCCGCCGAGGTCCGGGCGTTCGGCAGCGCCCATTGGCTCGTTGGCTTCGGGCCAGGGGTCGGTTTCGCCGGGGTCCACTTTGGAGGCCACGGGGGTCAACGTGTCGGCAATGGGGTCCCACTGATAGACGGCGACGCCGTTGGGCTGATAGGCGGCGTAAAGCTCTTCGGCCAAAATTTCCATCAGGTGGGTTTGATCGAGCGAACGGGCCAGGGCCTGTGTGGCTCGGGCCAGCACCGAGGCGTTGAATTGCTGGCGGCTCACGCGCTGATACAGGCGGGCGTTCTCGAGAGCCACGGCCACCTGGCTACCCACGGATTCGATTAGCGGAACCATCGCCGGGCTGAAGCTGTTGGGCAGTGGGTGGGTGTAGGCCAGCACCCCGGTCACAATGCCGCGCTGGGTTCGCAGCGGCACCGACACGACGGCGCGGGCCGGCTCTTCCTGCTCGTGGGTGGGCACGGTAAACCAGCGCGGGTCGTGGCGTGTATCACTCACCACCGCAGTTTGGCCGTGTTCAAGCACCCATTGCTCCAACCCCTGCAGGGCAATGGTGAGGGCAAATTGGTGGGCTTCGCTGGCGGTGAACGAATCCAGCCCCGGCACGGTGCCGCGGAACGTGGCCTCCTCTTCGGGGTGGTCGCCCAGCAGCAGCAAATAGCCGTGCTGCGCGCCGAGGCGCGGTGCGAATTCCAGCGCGGTTTGCATGGTGGCCGGCAGGCTAAGGGTAGAGGCCAGCGCGCGCGATGATTCGAAGAGGAAGCCGAGGTTCTCGCGTTCCTGGCTCACCTCGTCCAGCAAGCGGGCGTTGTCGAGGGCCAGGGCCACGTGGTCGGCGATTTCGCGGGCCACCACCCGGTCGTCCTCCGACCACTCGTGGCCGGGGGAGAGTTCTTCCATGCTCAGTGCGCCGATCACTTGCCCGCGCAGTGTAATGGGCACGGCCAACTCCGACGACTGCCCGGTGGCGGTTTGCACCGTTTGCTGTTGGCGCAGGGCCTCTTGCATGGCCTGGCCCGACGAGGCGCGGGCGGGCAAGCCGCTTTCGGCTTTGAGCGCAATGGGTTGGGCGGCGGTGAATTCCTGCCAGGCCTGCCGGGTGAGGCGGGCCGTGAGGACGTTCAGTTCGTCAATGGCCGTTTGCGCGCGCTCGTAGGAACGTGCGTTTTCGATGGCGACGGCAATCTGGTCGGCCAGTGTGGCGAGCAGCGAAACATCCTCTTCGGCGAATGCCGCTTCGACGACGCTTTGCACGTCCAGCGCGCCGATGACTTGCTCTCTCAATTTGAGGGGCACGGCTATTTCGGAGCGGGTGAGGGGGAGGTCCGGGTTGTTGAAAAATGCGGCATCGCGGCCCACGTTCAGGGCAATGCGGGCCTGGCCGGCGCCGGTCACGTAGCCCACGATTCCTTCCGCGCCCACTTTGAGCTTGTGGCCGCGCGCCAGCATGGCTCGACCGCCCTCGCTGTTGGCGGCCTGCAGCACGGCGAATTGCCGGGCGTCGTCCACGAGGAAGATGCCCACGTGATAAAAGCCGAACCGCTCGCTGATCAGTTGCGTGACGAGCGGCAGCAGCTCTTTGAGGTTGAGCACGGAGGTGGCGCCGGCCACGTCGGCGCCGGTTTGCAGTTGAATGGCGCGATGATCCGCCTGATGATAGGCGTCGTTGACGGCCTGTATCAGCCCGAGCCAGGGTTGGGGCAGCGCGCCGGCGTCGGCGCTGCCGAGGTGCTGCTGAAGCTGGTGGGTCAGTAACGGGTGGAGGTGTTCCATACGAACTTATCTCTAAACCTGTGGCAGGTGACTGTCACCCGGGCTGCCGCTCCGAAAGGGTGGTGAGGATCATAGCTTATTCATCGTCGGATGCCGGCGGCAAGATGTGAATGGAGGCCCGGCTGCTGCCGGTGGCCCGGCGCAATTCATCGGCGGTCACTTGCAGAATGCGCTGGATGCTCGTGGCTTGCGTGATCCGGCCGGTCACTTCGGCAATGCGGCGCTCGCGGTTGGCGAGGCGGCGGGCATCGCCGAGGGCGGCCTGGGTTTGCTCGAGCAGGCGGGCATTTTGCAGCGCGATGGCGATCTGGTCGGCCATTGTTTGCAGGGTGGTGATGTCGGCGTCGGAGAAGGCGTTGGTTTCGGTGGACTGTGCGTCCAGCGCGCCTAGCACGGTATCGCCCACCACCAGCGGCAGGGCTATTTCGGAATGGGTGTCGGGGAGCAGGGGGTTGGCGAAGCGCACAGCTTCCCGACCCGCGTTGGGGGCGATGCGCGCCCGGCGAGTGGCGACGGCCGAGCCGACCATGGACTGGCCGCCGATTTCGAGTTTGTGCCCGCGCCGCAGGAGTTCGCTCCCGGCGTCGCCGGTGGCGTGCCGCAAAACGGCCCACCTGGCTTCGTCGTCCACGAGGAACAGGGCGGCGTAATATAAATCGAAGCGGTCGCGAATGAGTTCGACGCTGCGGACGATCAATTCGTCGGGGTCGGTGGCCGAAATGGCGGCGCGGCTCACTTCGGCGGCGACGGCCAATTGACCGGCGCGGCGCTGGATGTGCTCATAAAGCTGGCTGGTTTCGACGGCGCTGGAGATTTGCGCGGCAATAGTGACGGCCAGTTCGGCGTCGGCGTCGGTAAACCGGCGCTCTTTGGTGTTGCTGTCGATGCCGATGGTGCCGATGACTTCATCGCGCGAGATCAGCGGAACGATCAGCAGGCCCTGAGTGTTGCGGCGGCGCATGAGATCGTGGATCGGTGCGGTGAGCGGGTCGTTCTGGGGTTCGGCAATGATGAGGGGCCGCCGGGTTTCGATGACGCGCTGGGACGACAGGTTGTTGGCCAGAGGGATGACGACGCCCCGGGCGCTAGGCTCGTCTTTCACCGAGTAGTCGGCGACCACCACGAGGTCGGTGCCGGCGGGGTTGAGGAGGGCGATGCCGGTGTTGCGGGTGTTGAAGACGTGGACCAATTCGCGGGAGATAGCTTCCAGTTTGGCATTCAGATCCAACGTTGAACCGGCGGCGGTGGTGACGCGGTTGACGGCGGCAAGTTCTTCGGCGCGGCGGCGGCTTTGCTCGAGCAGGCGGACGTTTTGAATGGCGAGGCCGATTTGCGCGGCGACGATCGTCAGTAGCCGGGCGTCGGAGTCGGAGAAATGGAATTGCCGCTCGGGGTCTTGCACGGCCAGCACACCCAGCACGGCTTCGCCCACAATGATGGGCACGGCCAGAAACGATTCGGCCTTTTTGCCGACGGTTAGGGGCTGCAGGGCGTCGGCCTCCTGCGCCGTGTTGATGAGCAGGGGTTGGCGCGCGCGGATGACGACGCCGGTAAGCCCGGCGCCCAGGGGGATGGGCGGGAGCGAGAAAGTTTTGTCGTCCTCCCAAGCGTAGGGCAGTTCCATTTCGCCCCGCGCTTCGTCGTACAGGGCGATGTACATGCTGCGGGCGTTGACGCTGGCGGCCACTTCCTGCCGCACGGAGGCGAATAGCGAGGGCAGGCTGGTTTGCGAGGCGGCCACTTGAGCCAGCCGGTTGAGCGTGTACAACTCGCCGAAGCGGCTCTGGGTTTCGTCGAGCAGGTTGGTGTTTTCAATGGAGGCGGCGACCTGCGAAGCGAACAACGGCGCGAGGCGTTCGTCGTCGGCGCTGAAGGGCCGCTCCGGCCCGGTGTTCACCAGCACCAGCACGCCCACCACGCTCCCCTGCCACGCAAGTGGCGCGGCCAGGGCGCTGCGGATGGGGGCATCGGCCAGGGCCGCGGTGCGGTCGGGCCAGGCGGTGTAATCGTCTACCCGGAAGGTGCGGCCCAGCGAATAGGCCTGACCTGGCACGTCGGCGCCCATGGGCACCCCGCGCCCTGCCAGTTGAGGCAGGGCCACGTTGGCTTTCAGTTCGACAGTCTTTTTGTCGGTGGGCAGCCACAGGCCGGCATCGTCGGCGTTGAATAATTTGGCGGCCTGGCGGACGATGAGGTTGTATAGCACGTCAAGGCTGACTTGCGGCCCGGTGATTTCGAGCGTGGCTTCCGAGAGGGCGGCGAGTTTGCGGGCGCGCGCTTGTTCGCCGGAGTATTGCGCGGCGTTGCCGATGGCGACCGCCAATTGGTCGGCGAGCGTTTGGAACACGGCGGCGTCGGCTTCGGCGAAGGCGTTGGGCTTGGTGGATTGAACGTCGAGCGCGCCGATGACCTGGCCGCCCTGCCGCAAGGGGACGGCGAGTTGCGAGCGCGTGGCAGGCAGCAGGGGGTCGGGGCGCGGTCGGGGCGCGCGCACAGGGGCGTTGCCGACGAGGGTGTCGGCAATCACGCGCGCGGCGTTTTTTGCGGTGACTTCGCCGACGACAGTGTGCGAGCCTACGGGGAGTTGCCAGCTCTGGGCCAGCAGGGCTTGCCCGGATTCGCCGGCGGCGGCGCGGAGCACGGCGGCGGTGCCGGCCGAGTTGAGCAGGTAGATGGCCGCATGGTAGTAGCCGAAGCGGCTGCGGATGAGTTCGAGGGTGGTGTTGAAGAGTTCGTCCGGGCTGAGGAGCGAGGAAGCGGCCCGGCCCACGTCGGCGGCCACTTGCAGGCGGCCGGCGGAGCGGTCGATTTCGGTGCGGACGCTGCGCCCGACGGAGAGGGCAAATCCGACGCCCAGGGTGAGCAGCAGCAGGCTCATGACGATCAGGGTGCTCTGGTTGGCGCGCTGGGCGGCGAGGTTGTCGCGAAGGGTCTGCAAATACAGGCGCTGTTCGCGGTCGAACAGCGCGTTAGTTTGTTGCGCCAGCCCGTCGAGTATGAGGCCGACTTCCGGCCTGGCGGCGGCGCGCTGCGATGCGGGCAGTGCCCTTGCTGTGGCGAGGAAGGCGTCGTATTGGCTGAGGGTGTTTTTGATTTCGCCGAGCGAATCCATGACGGGTTGATTGTCGGCAGACTGGGCTGCCATGGTGTTGACGCCGGCGGTGAGCTGCGAGCGCCGGGCGTCGGCCTCGGCGAAGGTGGCGCCCGGGTCGTCCAGGGCCGCATCGGTGAGCCGATCCAGTTGCGCCGCCTGGCGCTGCAGGTCGGCGATGTCGCCGATGAGTTGGCCGCTGGTTTCGACGCTGCCGGAGGCGGTGTCGATGGCTTGATAGGCGCGAACGAGGAGGGCCTCGGCGACGATGACGACAACAACGCCCGCCAGAGCCAACACGATTTGCAGCGGTGTGAGGCGTCGGCGGGGAGAGCGCGGGGAGGCGGCCATGGCAGGCGGATGGCCGCTACGCGGCAGCGGGGTAGTTGAGTGAGGTCACGGGCGCAGGGGGCGGGTTCAGGGCGTCGCCAGTTCCCACACCGGTTCGCCGCGCAACATGCGCCGCACCTGATCGGGGAATTTGTCGGCGTCGAGCGGTTTGCCCAAAAAGCCGTCGAAGCCGGCGGCGCGGGCCTTGGCTATTTGCTCGGAACTGGCTTCGGCGGTGACTGCCACCACCATGGTTTGGGCCAGCCGCGGATGCTGGCGCAGTTTTTTCAGGGCGGCGTAGCCGTCTTCATACGGCAAGCGGATATCCATGAGGATGAGGTCCACCTGAGGCAGGGTGTCGGCAAATTCCACCACTTGCCAGCCGGAGGTTTTCCATTCGCAGCGCTGCACACCCACAAAAGCCAACATGCGGGCCATCAGCACGAAGTTGGAAGGGTTGTCTTCCACTATCAGCACCACGGCATCTTTGGCATGGATGGGGCGCGGCCGGTTGGGCGGCTGGGGCACGGGGAGTTGATCGTTGCTGGGTGGTAACGCCATGCGCTAGGCCTCCTGGAGGAAGCGAGCTAACCGACGCGGGAAGAGATCGACATCGATCCGAACTTGCTCATCTCCCATTGCCGGAAGGATACTGCAACTTCAGATTTGAAGCCAGTAGTCTATCAAGCCTAGCGAATCTGCCGCCGACCTTTACGGTTCGCGCCGCAGTTGCACTGCGGGCGCGGCGGCGGTTATTTGACCGTTTTGGGGATGATGGTGACTTTGCGGGCGAATCCTTCGCCCACGCTCTCGGTGGTAACGCCCGGATGATTGCGCAACGCCAGGTGGATGATGCGGCGTTCGCCGGCCGACATTGGCTCCAGCGCCAGCGTGCGCCCGCGCTGGACGGCCTGCTCGGCCATGCGCTCGGCCAGCCGCCGCAACTGCTGCTCGTGGCGCAGCTTGTAGCCCTCCACGTCCACCACCAGGTCTACCATGCCGCCCAGTTGTTTGCCGACGATGAGCCGCACGATGTATTGCAGGGCGGCCAGGGTTTCGCCTTTGCGGCCAATGAGCGTGGCCAGGTCGTCGCCGAGAATGTCCATATAGAGCTGCGGCGGCTCGGTGGGGTCGTCGACGTTGTCCACCCAGCGGGCGCTGATGTTGCCGCGCAGGCGCATTTTGTCGAGCAGGTCTTGCAGCACCTGCCGGGCGGCCACGGCGGTGGAGTCCTGGGGGCCGGCATCGGCTGCCAGCACGGTGAGCCGCACCCGGGCCTCGCGGCCCGCCGTCGGGTCGCCCTCGTCTAGCACTTCGATTTCCACTTCGTCGTCGTCCAAGCCGAGATCGCTCAAGCCCCGGGCGATGGCCTGATCCACAGTGGGGGCGATGACTTCAATGAAGGCGCGGTTTTCAGTCATAGGCGTGAAGGGCAATGGGCAGGCGCGGTCAAAGCTATTTTTTGGCCCCGGCTCGCGCTGATTTTCCTGATTTGCGGCCGGCCTTACCGCTCTTGAGGGCCGGCGCGGGAGCCACCGGTTGCGGGCCTAGCCGGAGCATGGCCAGTGTGCGGGCGCGGCTCTTGGAATCGATGAAGCCGTATTGCACGAGGCCGATGAGGTTGGAGACCACAAAGTAAATGGACAGGCCCGAGGCGAACTGCAGCGACATGAAGGCGAACATGATGGTCATGCTCATGCCCATGCTCTTGGTCATCTGCGCGGATTTGGCGTCGCCGCCGGGCTGGGCGGCAGGGGTCATGACCGCTTGTTGCAGCCAGGTGGTGGCCGCCACGAGCACCGGCAGGACGTAGATGGGATCGGGCAGGGCCAGGTTGAGCCACAGGAAGTGGTTGTTCACCGGGACGAGTCCGGCGAAGTTGGGGAAGAAGGGGTAAATGGCGTGGTACAGATCCAGCAACGACAACGGCGTTACCGCCATGGCGTAGGTGATGGACTGGTAGAGGCCGATGAGCAGCGGGAACTGGATGAGCATGGGCAGGCAGCCGCCCAGCATTTGCCCGGGGCCATAGCCCAGGGCGGCCATTTCGGCGTTGAGTTTTTCGGGCTGGTCTTTGTATTTCTCTTGCAGCTCCTTGAGCTTGGGCTGCATTTCGGCCATGCGCGCCTGGTTGCGCTGGCTACTGATAGTGAGCGGCACCGTAAGCAGACGGATGAGGATGGTGAAGATGATGATGGCCCAGGTGAAGTTTTGGCCCACCAGCGAATAGAGCAGCAGCAGGGCGTTGGTGAAGGGATAGATGATCAGTGAATTCCACATAGGACTACCCTATTTTGCTTTCGGGTCGAAGAACCATTGCACCGCCCCGTCGCCGATGTTGAGCGCATAGACGAGGTACTTGGCGGACAATGGAGCGATAAGGACGCGGTCACCCACCACCACCGGGCTGGCGAGCAGGCGGTCGGCGTTGTCGTCGTCGAGCGATTTCTGCCAGCGCACGGCGCCGTCGGCGGTGCTGAGGCCGAAGACGCTGCCGCTATTGGTGGGGACGATGAGGGTATCGCCCTGAACCGCCAGGGTGCTGCGCACGGCGGCATCGGGCTGGGAAGTCCAGTTGACCTTGCCGGTGGCCGGGTCCACGGAGTAAACCTTCCCGTGAAGGTCGCCGAAGTAAAGCGCGGTGTCGGTGACGAGCGGCGCGCCCCACACCCACCCGGCGGCGGTCACTTTCCAAAGCTCGCGGCCGGTGGCCGAGTCGAGGGCGTACAGGGTGTCGTTGAGCGAGCCGACAAACAGCGTGCCGCCTGTGATGGCCGGGGTGCCGGCCGATGCGCCGTTGAGTTCCACGGCCCACTTTTGCGATCCGCTGACGGAGTCGAGGGCATACAGATGATGATCCATCGACGGGACGTACACCGTGTCACCGGTGGCGAGCGGGGCGGCCCACAACCCGCCCTTGGCCGTAAACGTCCAATTCTTGCTGCCGGTAGCCAGGTCAACGGCGTACAGGTTGGAGTCGGCGGAGGCAATGAAGACTTGATTGCCCGAGGCGGCGGCCCCGGCAATGAGGCGGTCGGTGGAGCCGGCGAAGACCCACTTTTGCGCGCCGGTGGCGGGGTCGAGCGCATAAGCCGATTTGTTGAACGAGGTGACGATGAGCAGGTCGCCGGCGAGCAGCGGGTCGGCATAAAAGGGGCCGACTTTGCTGTCGCTTTCGACGGGGAATTGCCAGCGTTTGACACCGTCGGCGGTGTTGACGGCGTAGATATTGGTGCCAAAGGCCACGTAGGCAGTGGTATCGGAGGCGGCGATGCCGGGCCAGTTTTGGACCGGGGCGGCGCCACAGGCAGCCAGCACGAGCGCGGTTGCCAGCAGTGCAACGGTGCCCCGGCGGTGGATCTTGATTTTCATGTAATTATTGAGGTCTCCGATCAAATTAGGGAACAGGATCGTAGCCGCCGTGAGCAAAGGGGTGGCAACGAAGTAGGCGCAGGAAGCCCATCCAGCCGCCGCGCGCGAGGCCGTATTTTTCGACGGCCTCGTAGGTGTATTGCGAGCAGGTGGGGTGATAGCGGCAGCTCGGCGGCAGGGCCGGGGAGATGTAGCGTTGGTAAAGTCGGATGATGCCGAGAGCTAGTTGCTTCATGACGTTTCAGATTGCAGCAATGCGGCGCGGCGCAGCAGGGAATGCAGGGCCTCGGTAACCTGTGGCCACGGAGCGGCGACGAGGGGCGGGCGGGCGATGAGCACGATATCCCACCCGGGTCGCAGTTGCCCGCCGGCGGCGCGGATGGCGGCTCGTAAGCGGCGTTTGGCGCGGTTACGGGCCACGGCATTGCCCACCGATTTGCCGGCCGCAATGCCAATCCGCACGTGCGGCTGGCCGTTGGGGCTGGCAATTAAAACAACCAGCGGGTGAGACCATGGTCGACCTTCGCGCCGCACCCGCTGGAAATCGTTTGTGGCCTTGAGCGTGAGCATTCAGCAGTGGGCGCTGGGCCGTTGGCAGGCGAGCGGCGCTGAATGCCGGCCGCCCTTACACGTTGCTATTGCTGCCCTTGGTTTCGTTCCAGTTGACTTTCTTGACGTGCGCGCGCTTGACGGTGAGCTGCCAGCGGCCTTTGGCGCGGCGCGCTTTGAGCACTTTGCGGCCGTCGGCGGTGGCCATGCGTTGGCGGAAACCGTGCACGCGGGCGCGGCGGCGGATTTTTGGCTGGTAGGTTCGCTTGGGCATTTATCCAGTTCCTCAAAAAGCGCGGCCCCAGGGGCCGCTGAATAGTTGAATGGGTGGGACAGCGGGAAAAATTATACCATAGGCCTGGCGATTATCGCGTTTGGCGGGCGATGAGGAATTTGAAGGCGGCGCAGGCGGGTTTACGCCGCAACCGTGACATGAGGGCCGACGCGAGGTGTCGCGACGCGATGGGCCGGACCGCTCGCCAACCATACACCCTGCGAGAATGCCCGGCCAGTTGCTCGCAACGTTAACTGCGTTGGATGCAGCGAAGGGTTTGCCGGCTCTAAGATTGATTCCAGCCCATTGTGTCCGATACGGTAAGAGGGCGGTGACTTCCATCTTGGGTGCAAATGCGGAAGTCGTTCAACTTCGCCTGCTTCAATAGCAGGCGTGCTTCTCTTTCAGAAACTCCAATTAGGTTGTGGTGGCAGACATCCCCCGATGTACTGGTGCTCTGTATGAACCCGTGATTTTGAGGAAGTTTATTGGCTGGAATGTTCCAAAAGACAGGGGGCTCACCTGCAAGGTTCTCGTAGAATCGGTCAATGTGTTCGCAAGCGCCGATTCCACCCTGGGAAATGCACTCTTCGTCAATGACTGAGATTCCGCTTCCATCACTTGAAGGTTTGAAGGCAAGACTCTTGAAATTTCCTTTATCGGGGTCATAGTGCTGTTGATGAATGACGCGGATAAAGCCCATAGTCTGCCTCGAAATGAGCGGATGATTTCAATGGCCTGATCAATATCTAAGCCACTCTGATATTCAGTTTCCTCGTTGCCATGCTCGCATACATAAGATATTTTGCCATCAGGTTCAATGGTAAATTCAAGATATAGGGGACCGTGATAGGCTGTCGTTTGAATTTCACCATCAACCCCGGGAAAGGCGTTAGTTTTGGAAAAACCGATTGTGGCGAAGGTCGCGTTGAGTACCAGAGCCTTCTGAATCGCTTCATACGACGGCTTGGAACCACTTCCGTAATACCAGCCCTCGGGCAATTTCGAAAAACCGGCGATTTTTTCAGCAGTTCGCAGGATGCGTGTGTTGTGAGCGGCAAACATTTAAGTTGCTCCCGGACTTGACGTGATTTCATCAAGAGTTAGCACCTTTTGCCCAGTGCGGGTTTCATAGTCCTTGATGAGCGCGTCTAAGACCTTACCTAAAGTTTTCGCAATTGTGGGAGAAGTATTCAAGGTAGCTACGGGCTGATTGTTGAACATCAGGACTAACACTATGTCGGTTGGTGTCATGGCGATTGTATAGCCGTTGAAGTAAAGCTTCTTTTCCTGCGGCAAATCCAATCCGGCTTGAAGTTGTGCTTGGACGATTTCTGAAGGCTCTGTCATGGTAGCCTGAATCCTTGAGATGAGTAGTAGGAAGATTATACACCATGGCGATTGAGCCCCGGCGGCTATGTAAAAACAAGCCAGCCAACGGTTCGCTTCACCCGCGCGGCGGAATCTGTTCAACCCGAAAGGGTTCCAAAAATCTGCTGACAGCGTTTTGCGGGAATAGATCAACGGGCCGGGGGAACGCGTTGGGCGACGAAGGATTTGAACGCGGCGCAGGCAGGTTTACGCCGCAACTGCCGGATGGCGTGTCGCGACGCGACGGGCCGGGCCGATGGTCAAGTTCCCCGAGAAAACGCACACGAAGGGCTTCTTAGGATGCCGTGGTTAGCCCGCTGCCTATCTTAAGCACATGAGGCGTTTAAGCAGGAACAGCGTGAGCCTTCACTTCGCGGTTGAGCCGATTGGCAAGCGCATCCGCTGTGACATCCAGATCGTAATCCATTTGCAGGCCCAACCAAAACTGCGGCGACATCTGGAAATAACGACCGAGTCGCAACGCGGTATCCGCCGTAACCCTTCGCTTCCCTAAGACAATTTCATTGATCCGTCGAGGCGGAACGCCAATGTCCAGCGCCAGGCGATTCTGGCTCAGTTTCATGGGCTTTAGGAACTCTTCGAGTAACACTTCACCGGGATGAACCGGCTTCAAATCTTTTTTAGGCATAATGCTTCCCCTTAATGGTAATCCACAATCTCGACGTTCTGAGCATCGCCTGCTTCCCAGTCAAAGCAAATGCGCCATTGATCGTTAATGCGAATACTGTATTGCCCCGCACGATCCCCCGACAACTTCTCCAGCCGGTTGGCGGGCGGCGCTCGCAAATCTTGCAAAGTCACCGCGCGATTGAGCATGCGGAGTTTGCGGAGCGCCACTTGTTGAATGTCGGATGGAAGTCTCTGCGACCGTTCGCGGTTGAAGATTTTCTCGGCTTCTTTGGACTTGAACGATCTGATCATGCAGTGATTGTATAACGCGAGACGTTTAACGCCAACTCTTGCGAGTGTACTTCCGTTACAACAGCGAGCAGGCTAACTGCAAGTATTCTACAACCCTTTTGGGAGAACGCAGTACCCAATGACGACGAGGCGGGGCTTTTCTAAAGTCGCTGTCAACGGATTACGAGAGCAGATCGAGTAGATTGCGGCGCAATATCCGTTCAATCAGTTCCAGAAATCCGCTGACGGCTTTTTGCGGCAATGGCTCAACGGCCAGGGGGAACGCCTTGGGCGACGAAGGATTTGAAGGCGGCGCAGGTGGGTTTGCGCCACAACCGCGACATGAGGGCGGAAGCCCCGTCGCCTGCACGCCCGTGTTGCGTGGCGTTCCCACCGTCAAACGCCGCTTTTATGAGGATTGCAAATCTGCGCCAGTCAGCAAGCCCGCAACGGATATATCTTCGTCTATTTCCGGCCAATGTAAACTTACACCGCCACCGCCAATTTCATAGCGTTCTCTCTGTTCAGCAGTGGCTTCATGGAGCAAGGGAAACCAGATAATGGGAACACTGATGATTCGCCCATCGGTCAGATAAACTTCCATCATCTCATCCCTGAACTTTAC
>JACRBQ010000089.1 GCA_016213135.1 Chloroflexota bacterium
GACGCGGCGGCTCAATGGTCGCTCGACCGCGAGAAGGGCGCTCGCGAAGCGTTGGCGAAGTACCCCGGCATCACCGTCGTGTCCACCGTCAATACCGGCACCGAGCCACAGCAGATTTACGCGGCGATCGAGAACGCAATGCTGGCCAACCCGGACGTGAACGGCATTCTGTCGCTGGAGTGTTGCTCGACACCGGCGGCGGGCGACTGGGTGGACCGCAACGGCCAAAAAGGCAAGGTGACCATCGTCGGCTTCGACTTATTGCCGAAGACACTGCAGTACATCAAGAGCGGTGTGATTGCCGCCACCATCGGCCAAGGGCCCGAGAAGCAGGGCTACGAAGCCGTGCGATTGCTGGTGGAAGCTATCAATGGCAATCCCGTCGCCAGCGTGGATACCGGCGCGGAGATCGTAGATTCGAGCAACATTGACAAGTACGTCAAGTAGATAACTCAGCCACAAAGAGGTTGGGGGTGGAACAAACGGAGTGTGTGTTCCACCCCCTTCCCGTTGAAGTGAACACTTTCGCCGTGACCGAAAAAGCGCCGCCCATCATCGAGTTGGTGAACATCACCAAACGCTTCCCCGGAGTGCTTGCCCTGAATGGAGTCAGCCTGTCTTTCCATCCAGGAGAGATCCACGCCGTCATCGGCGAGAACGGCGCAGGAAAAAGCACGTTGATGAACATACTGGCCGGGGAGTTACAACCCGATCTGGGGCAAGTCATTTACAGGGGCAAACCCCAACATATTTCCAGCCCATATTTTTCGCAGCGTTTGGGCATCAGCGTCGTCTATCAAGAGTTGGCCTTGTGTCCGAACCTGACGATTGCCGAGAACATCTCCCTGCACTCGGCGGCCACCCGATACGCCTTAGGCCTGGTCAACAAGCGACAGCACCGAGAGTCGGCCCGGTCCGCGCTACAGCGTTTGGGACTCGACAACATCGATCTGCAACAGCCGGTCGGCAAACTTTCTGTTGCCCTCCAGCAGTTGGTGGAAATTGCGAAGGCGATCTCCATCAAAGCCCAGGTTCTCATTCTGGACGAGCCGAATTCGGCGCTCACCAAAGAAGAAACAGATAGACTGTTCGACGTGCTGAGGCAACTGCGATCGGACGGCGTGGCAGTCCTCTACGTGTCCCACCGGCTCGAAGAAGTTCTGAGCCTGGCCGATCGCATTTCTATTCTGCGCGACGGGAAACACGTGGGCACCGTCGGCGCCGCTCAGGCGACCATGCAAGACCTGATCGAGAAGATGGTCGGGCGGGTGATAGGCGACTTGCATCAGCGCAATGTCGCGGCCCAGGTGCGAGACGCTGTTGCCTTGGAAACCAAGAATCTGGCCAGCGGAAACGGCGTGCGGGGCGTGTCGTTCAAGGTTAACGCAGGGGAAATCGTCGGCATTGCGGGACTGCCCGACGCTGGAAAAGATGAATTGGTAGACTGCCTGTTCGGGTTGAAGCCTTGTGAGGGCGCCGTCTGGATCAATGGCCGCGAAGTGACGATCAAATCACCGGCGGCCGCCATCCAACATGGCCTGGTGCTGGTGCCGGCGGATCGGCGGGGAGTCGGCGCTCTGATCAGGATGAATGTTCAGGACAACATCGCCGCTGCCAACCTGAAGTCGGTCAGCCAGGCGGGCCTCCTTCGCCGACCCTCCATGCGGGCGCTCGCCCAAAAGTACGTCGGCCAGTTGGACATCCGCGCGGCCAGCCTGTTACAACAAATGGCAACCCTCAGCGGCGGGAATCAGCAAAAGGTCATTTTGTCCAGGGGCCTGGCCACCCGTCCGACCGTGCTGCTACTGCACGAGCCGACTCACGGGGTTGACGTGGGCGCCAAGGCTGAGATATATTCCATTCTCCAGGACCTGGCTAGGCAGGGCGTGGCGATTGTCATCGTCTCGTCGGAATTGCCCGAACTGATCGGCCAATGCGACCGCATTCTGGTGATGCACGCTGGGCGCATCGCCGGCCAGTTCGCCCGCCACGAAGCCAGGGAAGAACCCATTCTGGCCTGTGCGATGGGTCAGGCCACTCATTTGATCGACTCGAGCGAAGGAGAATAGCCACATGGCAAAGCCAATCATCACCGTCGTCGGGAGTTTTGCCGTGGGCATGACGTTGCGCACGAGCCGCATGCCCGTCTTCGGCGAAACGCTGGTCGGCGCGGACTTTGATATGGGGCCGGGGGGCAAAGGCTCGAATCAGGCCGTCGCCAACGCGCGCTTGGGGGCGAATTCCTACTTCGCCGCCATCATCGGCGACGACAAACTGGGGGAGATCGCCACCGACCTTTATGCGCGAGAGGGCGTCAACACCGAGTACCTGGAGAAGACCACGCGGGCAGCCACCGGCGTGGGCTTTATTATTCTGAACGAGGCCGGGAAAAACGGCATCATCCTCGACATGGGGGCCAACAAGTTGATGGACGCCGCCTTTGTTGACCGGGTCGAGGCGCAGATCGCCAAAAGCGACACGGTGATGTCTGTCCTGGAACTCCCCGTCGTCGCCGCCGCGCGCGCGATGGCGATCGGGAAGAAACACGGCGTCCGCACGATCCTCAATCCGGCCCCGGCGACGGAACTCGACAACGAAGCGCTGAAGAGCGTTGACTATCTGACGCCGAACGAGACCGAACTGCGCATCCTGATGGGCCTGGCCCCGGACGATCCCACGCCCACCGTTGACCTGGCCAAGCGGTTGCAGGCCCGTGGCGCGCACACGCTGATCGTCACGATGGGCGAAAAGGGCGCTTTGGTCGTGACGGAGGCAACCGTCACCCGCGTCCCCGGAGTGATGGTTGACGTGGTTGACACGACCGGCGCGGGCGATGCCTTCAACTCCGGCCTGGCGGTCGCGCTGGCCGAAGGCAAAGACTTAACCGAGGCCGTGAAGTACGCCTCCTGCGCCGGCGCTCTGGCCTGCACCAAACTCGGCGTGATCCCTGCCCTCGGCACGCGCGAGGCGGTTGACCGGCTGTATGCCGAAAAATACGCATAAGCTTGCTATCACGATGTCAAGTCCTTTCTCACCAAACGGCGAATGAATGCGCGAAACTAACCCGCAAAGGCAATGCTTTGGAGAGAGGCGAGCAGTCTAATGAACCGACCGAAGTTGATCACTCCGCCAGCGTGCTTCAAGCCCAACAGGTCAGCAACCGTGATCAGGCGGCGGGCCGTGTTATCCCTATCCTGGTATTCGAGCGTGCCTGAGGCAGAGGCTCACCTTGCGTTATCCAGGGTTTCAGGGCCACGAACTGAGGGCGGTCCAAGCTTATTGTCGAGGGTATGGGTAGCCTCAAGGAGACTATCGGCCGGCCCTCGGTTCGTCTGGCGCGCTGGACTTTCAGGCGCTGGGAGCGTGAGGCAGCAACGGACAGTTATTTGCTCGCGACGCAAAACAATGAAACGCAGGTTACATAGTTTCGCCTTTCTTGAGTATGAGCAGAGTCGAGCGCTGGTCGCGCAAGGTCGCCCACAGGATGCCCATCGCCTTGCGTGCTGTGGCGACCCGGGCCACACTGGGGTGCTTCGTCTTCTTGAGGGTGGTGTAATACATGTGCAGGGCCGGTTGATGCAAAATGAGGGACTCGGTGGCCGTCATCAGCGCCCGACGCAGATAGACATCGCCCACTTTGAGCACGCCTTGGCCTTTGCCTTTCCGTTGCCGACTGCCGGAGTCATTGCGGCCACTGACCAAGCCCGCCCGGCGGAAGATTTGGGCGGCGTAGGTGTAGTGCGCCGGGTCGCCCATGGCCGCCGTCAAACTGGCCGCTTGCACCGTACTCAGGCCTTTAAGTTTGGCCCATACCGCTGCCGGCAGCGGCGCCAACAATTCGCCCAGGCGCTGTTCGAGGTGGTCGATCTGGAGTTGAAGGTGTTCCAACAGGGTCAAGTCGGCTTGCAACAAGTCGCTACGAATGGCGCTCAGTTCCGGGTCCGGCAACAGGGTCTTCTGGGCGTAAGCGATGATTTTGGCGGCGTTTTGCCGACCCAGACGGTAGTGGCGGTCATGAAACAGGGCGACCAATTCGCTTGGCGACAAGGTCGCCAAGCGACACGGGTCGGGGCAAAGACGCACCAAGTGTTGCAAGGTCTGGCACTGCCAAAAAGAAGTGCTAAACAGCGGCGTGTAGCGGTTGAGCGCTTCTTCGCCTTGCAGCACCAAGCCGGGGAAGATGCGGTCCAGATGACCGAGGATTTGGCTCTTGAGCATCGTTTGCATCTTGAGCTTGGCGATCCGCGTGCGGTCGAGTTGTTGCAGTTGCAGATAGGGCCCGCTGGCCGGGCGGTAGGCCGTGCCCTCGCCACGCCGCAGCAGATCACCGACTGCCGCGACATCAATCTCATCCGTCTTTTCGCGGCGCATCATTTGCTGGCTCCGGTTTTGTTTGACGGCATAACTGTTAACCAGCGTGACCGGCTGGGGCCGAGCACGCAAGTGGCGGGCCAAGTTCTCAAAGTAATGCCCGGTCGGTTCCAGGCCGGTCAAGACCACCTTGGCCCGGCACCGTGCGCTGGCTTCGTCTATCGCGGCGCACAAGGCGGTGAAACCGCTTTGGAAGATGTCGATCTCAAAAGTCGGCGTCACGATCTCGCCCAAGGCATTGTGGATCATCACGACATGAAAGTATTTGCCAATATCCAGGGAGACGCACAGGATACGTTCCAGTGGGAAGTTACGAATTTGGTCAGCGAAGGCTTGGCCCCGTTCGCCTTTCAAGTGAGTGTTCGCTTTGTGACTCATGGGTGGTATCTCCTCTCGGCTAAGAGTGACCCCGCCCGCGAGATCGCAGAAGGACTGAAGGCCTGTGCGTCTCCCGTCTTTGACGACGGTCTCCGATCTCGCGCTTTGGCGGGGAGGAGATTCTTTATCCGCCAAAAGGGCATTGGCGTCAATACTGCCCGACAAATTTCATAATACCAGGAGAAATTACTAATGAACCGCGGAACGATTCTCAATTCTGAACTCAGCCACGCCATCGCCACGATGGGCCACGGCGATATCATGATCGTCTGTGACGCCGGCTTCCCGATCCCCCGCAGCGCCTGGCGCGTTGATCTGGCGCTGGTGCAGGACGTGCCCGATCTGGAGACCGTGCTCGCGGCCGTCAACCAGGGTTTTATCACGGAGAAGGTGGCCTACGCGGCCGAGATGGCCGAGAACAACCGGCCCTTGCTGGAAAAGGTGAAGCGCATCTTCGCCAGTAGCGAGCACTTCACTATCCCCCATGAGCAGATCCTCACCGAAATGGCCGCCAAGGCCAAAGTTATCGTTCGCACCGGGGCGTTCGATCCGTGGGGCAACATCCTGTTATACTCCGGCGTTGACGTGCCCAAGTGGTTCTCCAAGCCCGGCACCAAAGTGCCCGAATACTATGCCGATCGGATGAAATGACAACTACTCCACATACGGACGAGAGCGCCGCCAGCCCGCGTGAACGAGTGAAAACAGCCATGCGCCACCAAACGCCCGACCGCGTGCCGGTGGACTTTTTGGCGACGATGGAAATATGGGATCGGCTGATCGAGCATCTCAAGCCGGACACGACCGGTATCGGCCCGGCCGAATATTTCGACCCGGCGCGCGAAGCTCTCCTGCGCCACTTCAACGTGGATTGCCGGGTGCTGTCTTACGATGTGTTCTGCGCGCCGCCGGAGTCGTTGATTCACAAAGGAGCGAAGGTGGATTGGTGGGTCTCGATGAATCGCTCCACCCCCAACCGCATGTGGCGGCAGTCCAACCCGGACGACACCTTCAACGACATCTGGAGCACGCACAGCTACAAGATGGAAACGGCGGTGGGCGCGTACGAAGGATTCAAAACGTGGCCGTTGAGCGCAGCCGAGTCGGTGGAAGACTTGAAAAAGCATCCGTGGCCCGAACCCGACTGGTGGGATTTCAGCCCGTTGCCTGGCATCATGAAACAACTCGACGCGCACGAGGAATATCACATCCGCTTCCGCATCGGCTCGGTGTTCGAAATCGGCTGGCAGTTGCGCGGCCTGCAAGAGTTCATGATGGATTTGGTGGAGAAGCCGGAGATACCGCTGTACATTATGGATCGGCTGACCGAAATCTACCTCGAAAACATGCGGCGCGTGCTGGAGGCCGATGCGGCGGCCGGCGGCCGGCTGGATATGTTGTACTTCTACGACGACATCGGCACACAAAATTCACTGCTGATCTCCAAGCCGATGTGGAGAGAGTACGTGCGCCCGTATCACGCCAAGTTGATCGAGTTGGCCCACCAATACGGCAAGCCGGTGATGTATCATACCGACGGCGCGATCTATCAACTCATTCCCGAATTTATCGAGATGGGCGTGGACGTGCTCAACCCGTTGCAACCCGACGCCAAAGATATGGACTTGCAAAAGATCAAAGACGAATTTGGCGGCAAGCTGACGTTTCACGGCGGCGTGGACATTATGCGGACGC
Organism: Chloroflexota bacterium; assembly: GCA_016213135.1. GTDB lineage: Bacteria > Chloroflexota > Anaerolineae > Anaerolineales > VGOW01 > VGOW01. The sequence continues at coordinate 6,445 of JACRBQ010000089.1, forward strand.
TTCCGCGCGGCACCAAAGAGCAAGTGGCGGCGGAAGTCAAAGAGAGAATCAAGGTGCTGGGTAGAAATGGCGGCTACATCATGGCCAGTTCGCATCACATCCAGCCCGATACGCCCATACAAAACGTGATGGCGATGTATGATCTGAATCTCCGGTAATTACTCTTTTTTGGTTGCTTGTCCGACGACGGCTTTCCGGTTAGGGCAATTGCATACGAAATTCCCGACGGCACCAAATGCCTTGAAATAAGGGCGTTTCATGTGACGGGGGCGCGGTATTGCAATGCAGAAACCCGAGATTCGCGGGCAAAACAGCCGTTCCTAATCCATATGCAATTGCCCTACCGTATGTCCGACACACCCACGCACCACCAAATTGCGCTCATGCCTTCCGGGCGGCGCGGACCCGTTCCTGCCGGAATGACTCTGCTGGACGCGGCTCGTCAACTCGGCGTCGAACTCGAATCGATCTGCGGTGGGCGGCAGACATGCGGCAAGTGCCAGATCGTGATCGAGGAAGGGCACTTTCCCAAACACGCCATCACCTCCTCGGCCGATCACGTCTCGCCCATTGACGGCCGCGAAGCCGCGTACCGCGCCGAGCATCCCCTCGGCGCGCGCCGCCTGGCCTGCGCCTGCGAGGCGCTGGGCGACCTGCTCATCAGCGTGCCCGAGGAGAGTCAGGCCCACAAACAGATCATCGCCAAAGCCGCTACCGACCGCGTCATCGAAGTGCTGCCCGCCGTGCGGCAGATTTACGTCGAGAGCGTCGAAGCCACGCTCGACGATCATCGCGGCGATTGGGAACGGTTGCAGGTGGCCGTGGCCGAGCAGTGGCATCTCACCGGCCTCACCATCGACCCGTTGGTGCTGCCCACGCTTCAGCCCGCGCTGCGCGCCGGAAAGTTCGCCGTGACGCTCACGCTGTGGCAGGAAACGGAAGTGCTGCGCGTGCAGCCGGGATACGCCGAGGGCGCATACGGTCTGGCGGTGGATGTCGGCTCGACCACGGTGGTGGCGCACCTGTGCGACCTGCGCACCGGCGCGGTGCGGGCCACCGAAGCCATGATGAACCCGCAAGTGCGCTACGGCGAGGATTTGATGAGCCGCGTGAGCTACGCCATGATGGACAAGCAGGGCGCGGCCCGGCTGCACCGTTCCATCATCACGGCGCTGAACGACCTGGCTCGCAAGGCCGCCGTCGCCGCCGGGGTGTCCACCGACGACATCCTCGACGTGGTGCTGGCCGGGAACACGGTAATGCACCACATTCTGTTGGGCATCGATCCGGTGGAGCTGGGCGGTTCGCCGTTTGCCCTGGCCATCGACGGCCCGGTGGACCTCAAGGCCCGCGACCTCGGCCTCAAGCTGGGCGCGGCGGCGCGGGTGCACGTGCTGCCCTGCATCGCCGGGCACGTGGGTGCGGACAACGTGGCCGTGCAGTTGGCCGAAGCGCCGCACCGGCAGGATGAGTTGATGCTGATCATTGACGTGGGAACCAACGCCGAGATCGTGCTGGGCGACCGCGCCCAGGTGTTGTGCGCTTCCAGCCCCACCGGCCCAGCCTTCGAGGGGGCGCAGATTACTCACGGGCAACGGGCTGCGCCGGGAGCCATTGAGCGCGTGCGGATTGACCCCATCACGCTGGAGCCGCGCTTCAGACTCATCGGCATGGACGACTGGCTCCAGCCGGGCAGCGTCATCGCCGAAGGCGGCCTGCGCGCCACGGGCATCTGCGGCAGCGGCATCATCGAAGCGGTGGTGGAAATGTTCCTCGCCGGGATCATCGACCCCGATGGACGCTTCGACGAATCGGCTCCGGGGCGTTCGCCCCGGGTGCGCTTCAACGGTCGTGTAGGCGAATATGTGCTGGCCGACGCCGGGCACACTGCCTCCGGTGCGCCCATGGTGGTGACGCAGAACGACGTGCGCGCCATTCAACTGGCTAAGGGCGCGCTCTACGCCGGGGTAAAATTGCTCATGGCCGAGCGCGGGGTGGCGCAAGTGGATCGCATTGTGCTGGCCGGGGCGTTCGGCAGCTACATTGACCCGCGCCATGCTATGATCCTGGGCATGATCCCGGACTGTGATTTGAGCCGGGTGGTGGCCGTGGGCAACGCCGCCGGGGACGGGGTGCGCATTGCCCTGCTGAATCGCGAGCGCCGGGCTGAGGCGGCCCAAATTGCGCGCAGCGCCATCCACGTGCAAACGGCGGTATCGGCGGAATTTCAAAACGAGTTTGTGGACGCCATGGCCCTGCCTCACGCCACCGACCCGTTTCCACATTTGAACGGCCAGTTGCCCGCGCGCACCGCCCACGCGTCTGCGCGCCGCAGCGCCCGGCGCCGCGCGCCGGCGCAATAACGCGCCGCTGCGAATACGGCAATCGAACTCGGCAGGGCTGCCCTGCCCGGCAATCAAAGAGGAGCTATGAGCGACGAACTTGACTATTCCAACATCGAAACGCCCGAACTGATCCAGCAGATACACGACGATCTGTACGACGGCCTGGTGGCTGAGGTGACAGCCGCCGTGAACGAGTTGCTCAGCCGCAAGCTCACGCCCTACGACGTGCTGACCCGGGCGCTAGTGGGCGGCATGGATATTGTGGGCGTGGACTTCCGCGACGGTATTTTGTTTGTGCCGGAAGTGCTCATGGCCGCCAAAGCCATGAAGGCCGGGATGGTGATCCTGCGCCCCCTGCTGGCCGAAACCGGCGCCCCCCAGATCGGCACCATGGTCATTGGCACGGTCAAAGGCGACATCCACGACATCGGCAAGAACCTGGTGGCGATGATGATGGAGGGGGCCGGGTTCAAAGTCGTCAACCTGGGCATCAACAACGACGCCGACAAATTCATCAATGCCATCAAAGAGCATCAGCCGGACATCATCGGCATGAGCGCCCTGCTCACGACCACCATGCCGTACATGGATGTGATCATCAAAACGTTGAAGGAGCAGGGCCTGCGCGACAAGCTGATTGTGCTCGTGGGCGGCGCGCCGCTCAATGCCGCTTTTGCCGAGGAGATCGAGGCCGACGCCTATTGCCGCGATGCGGCCGTGGCGGTGGAAACGGCCAAGAAGTTGATTGCCATCAGGCGCGGTAACATGTAGGAGTCAGGAGTCAGAATTCAGAAGACAGAACAGGTCTGCCCTTCTGACTCCTGATTTCTGATTCCTGTCTCCTGTATTCTTATGAACAAACTACAAGCACTGCTCGAAAACAACCCTGTGGTCCTCGCCGACGGCGCCATGGGCACGATGCTCTTTGAGGCCGGGCTGCAATTCGGCGACCCGCCCGAGGTGTGGAACATGTCGCACCCGGATCAGGTGCGGGCCATTCATCGCGGCTATTTGGAATCAGGCTCGCTCATCAACCTCACCAACACGTTTGGCGGCAGCCGCTTCCGGTTGAGCATGCACAACCTGCAAGCCAAAGCGCCCGACCTCAACCGCACAGCAGCCGTGATCCTGCGCGCCGAGGTGGAGGCCGCCGGCACGGGCGCGCTGGTGGCGGGCGACATCGGCCCGAGCGGCGAAATTATGGCGCCCCTGGGCACGCTGGAATATGCCGACGCGGTGGACGGGTTTGCCGAGCAAGCGGCGGCGCTGGTGGCCGGCGGCGTGGATGTGATCTGGATTGAAACGATGTCGGCGCTGGAAGAAATCGGGGCCGCGTTTGAGGGGGTGCGCCGCGCCTCGGCGGACATCCCGGTGATCACCACCATGACCTTCGACACCCGGGGCCGCACCATGATGGGCGTGACGCCCGAGCAGGCCTACAAATTCCTCGCCGGGCTGGGGGCGGCGGCGGTGGGCGGCAACTGCGGCAACGGCCCCAATGAACTGCTGGCGGTGGTGCAGAGGATGCGCGCCGTGGCCTCGCCCGATGCCGTGCTCGTGGCTAAATCCAACGCCGGCATGCCCAAACTGGTGCACGGCAAGGCGGTGTACGAATGCCCGCCGAGCGAAATGGCCGACTACTCGCGCGAGGTGCGCGCCGCCGGGGCGCGGATTATCGGCGGCTGCTGCGGCAGCACCCCGGCGCATTTGAAAGCCATGGCCGAGGCGCTGGCGGCTTAGGTTTCCTGAACCGCAAAGACGCAAAGAGCGCGAAGGAAAATTAAAACTTTGCGTCCTTTGCGCCCTGGCGGTAAGAATGTGATTTTGTGAAAACAGCCCTCATTGCCTGCGGCGCGCTGGCCCGCGAAGTGCTGGCCCTCAACGAAAAGCACGGCTGGGATGCCGACGTGCTGGGCGTGCCCTCGCTGCTGCACAATACCCCGGCCGACATTCCGGCGGCGGTGCGCCAGCGCATCCGCGAAGCGCGGGCCGGCTACGACCGCGTGGTGGTGGTGTATGGCGACTGCGGCACCAGCGGCGCGCTGGACGCAATGCTGGCCGCCGAGGACGTGGAACGCCTGGCCGGGCCGCACTGCTTTGAAATGTACGCCGGGGCGGCGAACTTCGAGCAACTGATGGCCGAGGCCCCCGGCACCTATTTCCTCACCGACTATCTCGTGCAATCGTTCGATCATCTCGTCATCGAAGGCATGGGGCTGGATCGTTTTCCCGAATTGCGGCGCGACTACTTTGGCAACTACACCCGCGCCGTGTACCTGCCCCAGCGGGACGACCCCGCCCTGCGCGCGCGCGCCCAGTGGGCCGCCGACACTCTCGGCCTGCCGCTCGAAGTGCGCCCGGCCGGCCGCGGCGCGCTGGAATCGCGGCTGATGGAACTCATGCAGCCGCTCGCCGTCAATTCCATTCCACTCGTCGCATCCGTTGATCAAAACAGGTGAGCCTATGCCAACGTCTTCCGTTCAAATCGTTTACTGGCGCACCATCCCGGCGCAGGTCAAAGTGCGGGCCGGGCGGGCGCGCGTATCGAAGGCGCTATCGGAGCGGTTTCAAGTAGCCATTGACGATGCCGCCGTGCGCGCCGGCATGACCGGCACCGACAACTACATTGCCGAATGGAACACCTCGGGCGCCCGGGAGCGCGACGGCGAACCGGAAGCCGTGGCTCAGGCGGTGGTGGACGAACTGGAGGCGGCCTACCCCGATGCGCGGCTGAAGGCGCTCGTCGAAAACTGGGGGCGCGAGGCCTGATTGCCCATGCGCTTCCTTCAGAACTACCCGCGCTTCCTCGAGATCGCCTACGACGTCACCCACAATTTGCTGCGCCCCTTTCGCCGCTGGCTCACGCGGGGCGGGCGCGTGGAACGGTTCTTCGTCCGGGTCGAGAAGACCAGCAAGGGCGCGATCTTCAACTGCCGCATGTGCGGCCAGTGCGTGCTGCACGTCACCGGCATGACCTGTCCCATGAACTGCCCCAAAGAAATGCGCAACGGCCCGTGCGGCGGCGTCCGCCCGGATGGTCGCTGCGAAATCTTCCCCGCCAAACCGTGCGTCTGGGTTCAAGCGTGGGAGCGCTCGCAGCACATGCCCCTCTATGGATCGCAAATGCTCAACGTGCTGCCGCCGGTGAACCGCAGTTTGCACCGTAGCTCGGCCTGGATTAACGACTTCACCGGCGACGCGCAAAAGGTTCCCCCCGGATGGCTGCCGTAACGAGCATCAAGGCCGGGTCGCGGTTGGAGCGCGTGTTGCGCTCGGGCCGCTTTGCAGTGACCGCCGAACTCAACCCGCCCGACAGCGCCGACCCGCAGGCGGTGTACGACCGGGCGCTGGTGCTGGCCTCGGTGTGCGACGGCATCAACGCCACCGACGCCTCCGGGGCCAACGTGCACATGTCGAGCGTGGGCGTGTGCGCCCTGCTCACCCGCGCCGGGTACGAGCCCATCCTGCAGGTCTCGTGCCGCGACAAAAACCGCATCGCCATTCAGGGCGACCTGCTGGGCGCGGCGGCCATGGGCGTGCGTAACGTGTTGTGCCTCACCGGCGATGGGGTGCAAACGGGGGATCAGCCCGAAGCCAAACCGGTGTTTGATCTGGATTCCATCAGCCTGCTGCAAACCGCCCGCACCCTGCGCGACGGGGGGCGCTTCCTCAGCGGGCGAAAACTTGATTCGCCCCCCAAACTCTTTCTCGGCGCGGCGGAGAATCCCTTTGCCCCCCCGCATGACTTTCGCCCGTTGCGGCTGGGCAAAAAAGTGCAAGCCGGCGCGGACTTCATTCAAACCCAGTATTGCTTCGACATCCCCCGCCTGCAGGAATTTATGCGCCGCGTGCGCGACTTGGGCCTGCACGAAAAAGTGTTCATCCTCGTCGGCGTGGGGCCGCTGCGCTCCGCCAAAATGGCCGACTGGATGCGGAACCACGTGCCGGGGGTGGTCATCCCCGATGCCATCATCGACCGCCTGAAGGGTACGCCCGCCTCGCGGCAGCAGGCCGAAGGCAAAAAGCTGTGCGTGGAAATCATCCAGCAAGTGCGCGAGATTGCCGGCGTGAGCGGTGTGCACGTCATGGCCTACCGGCAGGAAGAGTTGGTGGCCGAGATTATCGAAGAGGCCGGGCTGCTCCCGCGCCGCGGACGGGCCGAGACTTCAGCCGCTGAACCCAAACCGAAGGAATAGCATGGAAACCATCCTCACCTCCCCCACTCAAACCGTGCGCATCGGCCCCGATCACCCGTTCGTGATCATTGGCGAGCGCATCAACCCCACGGGCCGCAAGCTGCTGGCCGCCCAGATGGCGGCGTGGAACTTTGACCGGGTGCGCAACGACTCGCTGGCGCAGGTGGCCGCCGGGGCGCGCATGCTCGACGTGAACGCCGGCATCCCCCTGGCCGACGAACCCGCCATTTTAGTCGAAGCCATTCGCGTGGTGCAGTCGGTGGTCGAAGTGCCCCTCAGCATCGACTCGTCCATCGTCAAAGCGCTCGAAGCCGGGCTGAACGCATATCAGGGCAAACCGCTCGTCAACTCGGTCACTGCCGAGGAGGAGCGGCTGGAGGCCGTGCTGCCGTTGATCGCCCGGCACAAAGCGGCGGTCATCGGCATTGCCAACGACGAAACGGGCATTTCGGAAGACGCCAACGTGCGGTTTCAAATTGCCAAAAAGATCGTGCTGCGCGCCGAGTCCTACGGCATCCCCCGCGAAGACGTGCTCATCGATCCGCTGGCGATGCCCGTCGGGGCGGTGCGCTATGCCGGGGCCACATTGTTCACGCTGGTGCGGCGCTTGCGCGAGGAGCTTGGCGTCAACGCCTGCTGCGGCGCATCCAACATTTCATTTGGCTTGCCCGACCGCCCGGCGCTCAACGCCGCCTTTCTCGCCATGGCCATTGCCTCGGGAATGAACTGCGCCATCACCAATGCGCTGGAGCCGGAGATGAAAAAGAGCATTCTGGCCGCCGACGTGATGATGGGCCACGACGAAAACTGCGCCACCTGGCTCGGCACCCACCGGGCAGCCCAGGGCGACGCCGCCGGGGCCGATGCCGGGGCCGCCGCCCGCGCGGCGCGCAGAGAACGGCGAAGCGCGCGACAGTGAGCCGCCCATGACTACCCTCACCTGGCCCGATTTTGAAAAAGTCGAAATGCGCGTTGGCCGCATTGTGGCCGTGGACGATTTTCCGCAGGCGCGCAAACCGGCGTACAAGCTCACCATCGACTTCGGCCCGCACGGCGCGAGGCGGTCGTCGGCGCAGGTGACGAATTACAGAAAAGAGGAATTGCTGGGGCGGCTGGTGGTTGCAGTGGTGAACTTTCCGCCGAGGCAAGTGGGGCCGTTCAAGTCGGAAGTGCTGGTGCTGGGCGCGATCAACGCCGACGACACCGTGATCCTGCTCCGGCCCGACGAGGGCGCCGAACTCGGAAGCCGCATTGCCTGAATTGAGAGGAAGTTACACAAGCCAATGAGCTTATACGGGTACATCCTTGTGGGATTAGCGGCCCTGGCTGCCGGGGCAGTGAACGCGCTGGCCGGCGGCGGCACACTGATCACGTTCCCCATGCTCACCGCGGTAGGCCTTCCGGCCATTGCCGCCAACGTCACCAACACCGTTGCCCTCAGCCCCGGCTATCTGGGGGCCACGCTGGCGCAAGCCAACGACCTGCGCGGGCAAAAGGCGCGGCTGTGGCTGGTGGTTCCGGCGGGGGCCATTGGCGGCATCATCGGCGGCGTGTTGCTGCTCAACACCGGCGAGCGCCTGTTCCGCTCGCTGGTCCCTTTTCTTATTCTATTGGCCTCGGCCCTGCTGGCCATTCAAGACCCGGTGCGGGCCTGGCTGGCCCGGCGCGCCGCGCAGAACGGCGCGGGGGCGGCCTCCGAGAAATGGGTCGCGCTGCCCGTGGGGCTGGCGGCCATTTACGGCGGCTACTTTGGCGCAGGGCTGAGCGTGATTGTGCTGGCCGTGCTGGGTATCACACTGGAAGACACGCTGACGCGGCTGAACGGCCTCAAGCAAGCCGTGGCGTTTAGCACAAACATCGCCGCGGCCATCTTCTTTTTGTTCTCGGGCAAGGTGGTGTGGCCGGCGGCGCTCGTCATGGCCGTGGGGGCGCTCATCGGCGGGGCGCTGGGTGGGCGGCTGGCCGGCCGCGTCAAACCCTCCACCCTGCGCTGGATTGTGGTAACGATCGGGGTCACGGTCTCCATCGTTTATCTGCTGCGCTGAGTTGCGAACTGTGTTCGCCCTGGATGTTACCGACTCAAACGCCTACGTTTTGACATCTTCCAATTTGACGCCTCGCCCAGCATGTAGACTTTGGCGAGCGCGTTCGATGCGTTGCAGAAAGCGCGGGTCGTGCTCCAGCCGGTAATCGAACCACTCATCTTCCGAAGCAAAGCCGATCAGAACGCCTGCCGGCTTGCCGTGTCGAGTAATGAGAATCTCTTCTTTCTCGGCCAGGCGCAGATACTTTGACAGGTCGTCCTTGACTTCATTGAGCGCCGCGGTTTTCATCTTATTTTCCTGCTTCTTCGAGCCACTCATCGGCGGCCCCCTTCGGCACTATCGCCAGAATTTCAACGGTATTCTCCGACACATCGTAGAAGACGCGCACTTCATCGAACATGCTCTGCGAACGATAGAGCGGGCCAAGGGTGTCGAGCATGACCCAGGGTGGCCTAACGGTTTGCGTGAGTGGCATTGGGGCGGGCGTGGACTCTCACGCTGTGCTGGGTGCGTATTGCTCTTTAGATTCCCTGCGAATGGGCTAACCTGATTTGGAGTTTAGCGCCCACTGCGTCTGCGTAACGCCGCAAAGTGGACAAACGAACATCATCAGCATGATTTTCAATGCGTGAAATGGCAGATTTCTGAGTCTGTAATTTTCGAGCTACTTCTTCTTGCGTTAAACCTGCCGATTCCCTTGCCTGACGCAAAATAACACCAATCTTGAAATCGGCGTAACCTGCCTCGTAGTTTTGTGCGAATTCCGTGTCGCGTTTAGCGCGTTTTTGAATATACCGTTTTACATCGCTCATGATTTCTTTCTCCTTGCCAAATATTCTTCCTTACGGCGAATAGCACGCGCAATTTCCTGCGGGGGTGTCTTTTGTGTTTTCTTGGCGAAACCATTTGTCAGGATTAACAAAGTGCCACCAGCGAAAAAGCCCAACAATCTGAAAATGTCATTCCCCAATTGTATGCGGACTTCCCAGATATCTTCGCTATCCGCCAGTTTTTTGAAATACTGACGAGGAACTACATCCAACTCTTCAATCAACTGCAATACCCACAAAACTTTTTGCGCCTGCTTGCCGGTCAGAGAATCAAGAAACACTTCGACAGGGCTATTGCTGTTAGGAAGGCGATAGAAATCTACTGTCCGCATATCCCCATGTTATCACAAATGTGAACTTGGCGAAAAAGGTTTTCGTGTGTTGAAAGGAAAGCGCCCAACGGGTGAGATCAGCCGCGCGGCTGTGGCTGGTGGTGGCTGGCCCGGCGGGCCGCGCAGAACGGGGCGGGGGCAACCTCTGAGAAATGGGTCGTGCTGCCCGTGGGGCTGGCTGCCATTTACGGCGGCTACTTTGGCGCAGGGCTGAGTGTGATTGTGCTGGCCGTGCTGGGCATCACGCTGGAAGACACGCTGACGCGGCTAAACGCTCTCAAGCAAGCCGTGGCGTTTAGCACGAACATCGCCGCGGCTATTTCCTTTTTGCTCTCGGGCAAAGTGGTGTGGCCGGCGGCGCTCGTCATGGCCGTGGGGGCGCTCATCGGCGGGGCGCTGGGCGGGCGGCTGGCCGCATCAAACCCTCCACGCTGCGCTGGATTGTGGTGACGATCGGGGTTGCGGTTTCCGTCGTTTATCTGCTGCGCTGAGCTGCGAATTGTGTTCGTCTTGGAAACCAAAAAGCCGCCGGCTGAAGTTGTCGAAGCCTCAGCCAGCGGCCCTGCTGAACGAAGTCGAAGGACTCGCGCCCGCCGATGGGCGGTCCTCACAGGGACGCGCCAGCGTAAGCCTTGAGAATGCCATCCATTTGCGCGTGCACCGCCTCATCTATACGCCGACGCCCCTCGTCGGCCGCAAACCAGGCCAGCGTCCGACGGATGCCATCCCGGAAGGATATGGTGGCCTGGAAGCCGGGCACGAACGTCTTGATCTTGCTGTTATCAAATACCGCGCTCCACGTCTTGTCGCCTAACAGACTCCCGGCCAACTGCGGCGCCACTCGCGCAATAAAGTCGGACGGAATATGCACGATCTTCGCCTCGACACCCAAGGCCTCGGCGATGGTCTGGTAGATCTGATCCCACGTCAGCACTTCGTCAGAAGTGATATGGAAGGCGTGACCCAACGCTCGCCCATTCCCCAGCAGCCCCAGAAACCCTCGGCCAAAGTCGTCGGCATGCGTCACAACCCATAGCGATGAGCCGTCGCCATGCACAATGATCGGCCAACCCTTTTTCAGCCGATCGGCTAAGGTGTAGCAGCCCCAGCCCCCGATGGCAATCGGGAAATTCGGATCATACGTCAGGGACGGACGCACAATTGTCACGGGGAAACCTTCTTCACGGTACGCTTGCATCAGACGTTCTTCGCAGGCAATCTTGTTGCGGGAGTACTCCCAGTATGGGTTGCGCAACGGCGTCGACTCAGTAATGAGATAGTGAGCCGGCGGCTTTTGATACGCCGAGGCCGAGCTAATGAAGACATACTGCTTGACCCGGCCTCGGAAGAGAGCCAGATCGCGCTCGACATCATCCGGGACGTAGGCAATCCAGTCGACGACGACATCAAACTCCAAGTCCTGCAAAGTGGCGCGAACATCTTCCAGTCGATGTATGTCGGCAGTCAAGCTATGACTACCGGGCAGATGCGCGAGCCGCGAGCCGCGATTGAGCAGATAAAGCTCAAATCCTTTGGCGATCGCTTGCCGACTGACCGCCGTGCTAATGAAACCGGTGCCACCGATAAAGAGCACTCTCATGGCAGGTACGTCCTTTTGTTTGGCTGCCCAACAGATTAGAGGGGACAACCTGTTGCGGCAAAAACACCCCAGGCCCAAAATGCCGCAACTTGCCGTCTTCTGGGCCTAGGGAGACGAAACCGGGAAAAGCAATTGGCCGCAATCGTCATCCGTCAAGCATGAGCCGCATCCACCAAAGCGCAACTGCAAAACACGCCGGCAAGAAAGGCCGCCGGTATTATTCAGCGGACCTCCGAGCGAGTCGAACGACTCGGGCCCCCACAGGCGCGCCCGGCCCGGCTTTGGTCACAATTTCCTTTTTGGCAAATAGCCGCCGCGCCCGATCCAATAACGGTTGGAGCGTGAGTTGATAATCCATCCTCTGTCCTTGCATGGCTCCTTTTGGAAAGCGAGCGGATAGTTGAACGGATTGTAGTCTCGTGTGCCAATGACGGAGGCCGACGCGGTCTGCTTCGCAAAAACCGCGTCGGTCTCGGCCTGACAACCTCTGCGTGCATACTACGGTTTTTGCGCCGCCGCCAGAATGTTGAGGATGCCGTAGCCAAAGGTGTTGTTGGGGATGCGCCGCCCCGACCGGCCGCCGCAGGTTTGGCTGCTGCGCTTGTGGGTGGCCGTGGAGGTGAAGAGCGCCTCGGTGGCGTCCACGTTGCCCGCCAGCGACGGCCTGGCTTGCCACACCAGGGCCACGGCCCCGGCCACGTGCGGCGTGGCCATGCTCGTCCCCGACCAGCCGGATTGATAGCCCGTGCCCGGCACCGCGCCGCGAATGCTTTGCCCCGGCGCAGAGATGTCCGGCTTGATGCGGTTGCTGCCATCCTGGGTAATCGGTCCGCGGCTGCTGAACGAGGCAATGGCGTTGCTGTTCGTCGTCGCGCCCACCGTCACCGCGTCGTCGTACAGCCCCGGCGGATCGGAAATGGTGGAGCAGCGCGAGCCGCTGTTGCCGGCGGCCACTGCCGGGAAAATCCCCGCCGCGCGCACGGCCTCGACCACGGCCTTGAGCGTGTTCACCGAACAGCCCTCGGAGGACGGGCAGCCCCACGAGTTGTTGATCGAATCGGGCGCTTTGGAGGGGTCGCCCTGTGAGGGGTTGCCCCCGATGGGGTACGGGGCCATGAGCCATTCGAAGCATTCGGTGTACGTGGCCGGCGAACCCACGCCGCCGGCATCCATGTTGCGGCAGCCGATCCATTTTGCGCCGGGGGCCACGCCCACCTGGTTGCCCGCGCCGTCGTCGCCCACCATCTGACTGACGGTGAACGTGCCGTGCGCCTGCGGGTCCACCGGCGTGGTCGAGTGAGCGGCGGTGGCATCGTGCCAGTTGTAGTTGTGATCGGCGGCGGTTCCATTCCAGCCGCGATAGTGCGTCTTGAGCGCGGGATGAGTCCAGTCCACGCCGGTATCGGCCCCGGCCACGACACGGCCCGCGCCGGTGTAGCCCAGCGCCCACACGTCGGGCGCTTTCACCCGGGCCACATTCCACTCCACGGCCCGGGGCGCGTTGCCCGCCGTGTCCACCCCGGTGGGGGCGGGCAGCGACGCGCGCACGGCGGGATTGGCCTCAATGCGCTCCACGTCGGCGCGGTCAGCCAGTTCCTGCATCAGCGCGCGGTCGCCGGTCACTTTGATCATGTTCACAATGTAGAACGACTGATGCGGCACGCCGCGCGCGTCGAGCCACGCCAGCAGCGGCGCTTGCGCGCGGGCGGCTGCGTCGCGCAGGGCGTTGAAAACAAAGCGCCCCTTTTCCTCTTTGGTGGCCAGCGCCGCCGCCGCGCTCAGGTCGGCTTGTTCGGTGAGCACCACCAGCGCCTCGGTCGGGCCGCCATTGGCCGTATCGTCCAGCACGCGCTGCGCGATTTTGCCGGAGGCCGCGCGGGTGAGCGTCGGGCCGCTCAACGACACGAGCGTTCCCAATAGCGCCATGGCCGTGAGCCACGAAAACAGTTTACGAGTCCTCATGGGTTACCCCTCCCTATTATCAATAGATCACGAGATCGCCCCGTAGTAGCGACAGTCGTAGCCTAGCCCCTTGTGGGCGGCGCACGCGCACAAGGCGCTAAGCTACATAGCGTTCTAACATTGGCAGACTACTAGCGCCGGCGGCTTGGCCGGCATGGCCGCCAACCCGCCAATCACGGGCGTTCGCCACTCACCAACAGGCCGGACTCAAGACAGACTTTCACCACTTGCGGATCGAAGTGTGTGCCGGCCAGCGAGCGGAGGTGTGCGATCACTTTCTCTTCCGGCCAGGCGGGCCGGTACGGGCGGTCGGAGCGCAGCGCATCCCAAACGTCCACCACGGCAAAGATGCGCGCCGTGAGCGGGATTTGCTCGCCTTTCAATCCCTGAGGATAGCCCGTGCCATCCCATTTTTCGTGATGGCTGTAGGGAATATCCAGCGCCGAGCGCAGGTAGCGAATGGGCGAGAGCATCTCGTAGGCCAGGGCGGGGTGCTGCTTCATCACGGCCCACTCTTCGTCCGTGAGCGGGCCGGGCTTGCGCAGGATGCCATCCGGCACGCCCATCTTGCCGATGTCGTGCAACAGCGCCCCCCACCGGACTTGCGCCAGTTGCGCCTCGCCGAGGCCGAAGTTGCGCGCCAGTTGCATCGTCACATCCGTCACCCGCAGGGTGTGGCCTTCGGTTTCTTCGTCGCGCAGGTCAAGCGCCCGCGACCAGCCCTCGATGGTGGCATCGTAAGCGGTCGTCAGGTCCGAGTTGGAGCGCTGCAAGTCGTTGAACAGCGTGGCGTTGTCGACGGCGATGGCCGCCTGCCCGGCGAGGGCATTGAGAAAGTCGAGCCATTCCTCGTCCGGTTCGATTGGGGCGCGGTGGAAGACTTCCAGCACGCCCTTGACCTGGCCCTTGGCAATGAGCGGCACGCCGTAATAGGCGACAAATCCTTCATCGATCAGCAGGCTGGTGCGCCGAAGAGTCTTGCCGGCCTGGCGCAGGTTGGGGATGTGGACGGTGTGGCGTTCGAGCGCCGCCCGGCCGGTGTTCCCTTCGCCCAGCCGCTGGCGGGTTTGCGCGATGGCCGGGGAGCGGAAGCCGCGACCGGCCGTGTACTCCAGCATCTGAGTCTGGCGATTGAGCAAAATCACCGCCGCCGCATCCACCCGAAGCTGGGTGATGACTTGATCCACAAAAACATTCAGGGTGAGATGCAGGTCCAGACTGGCGTTGATGACCGTGTCGATCTGATGCAGCCCGTCCAGCCTTTGCAGGCGTTGTTCGGTCTGTTCGTGCAGCCGGGCGCGCTGGATGGCGTTGCCAGCGATCTCGCCCAGAATGGTCAGGAGGTGGACTTCGCTCGGCGTCAGCTCGCGCGGCAACATCGCGTTGGCAATGAACACGCCGATTACTTTGTCCGCAGCGCGGATGGGGATGGCCGCTCCACCCATGCCGGGCGGGATCCACTGGCGCACATTTTCCGGCAGCCGCAAGTCCAGGTGGAAATCGCCGGCGACGTAGGGCTGCCCGGAGGCAAAAACGCTCCCGGCCACCCCCTCACCGGGCTTTTCCGGCGGGATGCGAGATACGTCGGTCTGTTCGCCCCACCCTCGCATGACCGCCGTGCGCAGTTCGTCCTTCACCGGGTCATGCAACCAGACGGCGCCCTGCGCCGCGTGCAGCACCCCCAGCGTAACCTCCAGCACCACCGGCAGCATCTCGTCCAGCGTGTGTGCGCCGCGCATCGCCGTAGATAGCTGATTCACCGCTTCGAGTTCGGCCAGGCGGCGTTTGATTTCATCTTCGGATTTCTTGCGCTCGGTGACGTCGTGCAGCACGCCTCGAGTACCCACCGGCCGACCGCCATCCATGACAACCAGCGGTCTGATTTCGACGAACGCGCGAGTGCCATCCCGCCGAACCAGTTCAGTGCTGATCAATTCCGAGGCCTGGGCGCCGTCCATCACGGCCCGGTATCGCCCGGCCAACTCACTGGCTTGCGCCGGCGGCACAAACTCCAGGAAGCTCCGGCCCACAAGCGCCTCCGGGCGCTCAACGCCCAGGATGCGCGCCAGGGCGCGATTGGCAAACGTGAGGGTGCCGGTGAGATCGCTGACGTAAAAGCCGTCGCTGACCTCGTCCACCAGGGTGCGGTACTTGACTTCACTCTCGCGCAGCGCCACTTCCGCCTGCTTGCGCCCGGTGATGTCCAGCACAACCCCCTGGAGGGTTTGTGGCTTGCCCGTTTCATCCTTTAGGACCACAGCATCGTCGCGGACCCATACGGTGCGACCATCCCGGGCCAAAAGCCGGTACTCGCTAAGAAATGGCTCGCCGGTCACAAATGTGTGGATACGCTCACGCCGTGCGCGCTCCCGATCCTCGGGGTGCAGTTGCTTGATCCATAGCTTGGCATCGCCCAGCCACTCCTCCGGTGAGAAACCCAGAGTGGTCTCGATCTGTGGGCTGATGTACTGCAGACTATTCGTCTCGTCAAACATGATGATATAGGTAACGGCTGGGGCCTGTTCCACCAGAGTTCGGTATTTGGCTTCAGACGCCCGCTGGGCTTGCCTGGATAGGATCAGGCGGTCCACGGCCATGTAGATGCCCGCGCTGAACATCAGGCCCATCACCACCAACCATCCGAGGAAGTAGTTTAGGCTGGCTTGCCCTTGTGCGTATAGGTCCCGCGCCGTTTCCACTTGCAACAACAGGGCGGGCTGGCCGTACAAATCCATCACCAGGCTGTAGCCCGCGACCGTGTTGGCGTCCAGCGGCCGGACGAACGTGGGCAAGGCCGGCGAGAGATTGGCCCGCGCGGCCTCGAAGTCTGCCGGTAGTTGGGGATCGTCGAAGTGGCGAAAGGCGAGCGAGAGGTTTGCGATTTTGGCTAGCCGGTCAATCTCGGAGGTGGACAGATAATGCCCGAAAATCAGAGTGCCCCCAATGGGGCCCTGGTAGTCACTGGTCAGGATCGGACGAGAGGCCACGACCATGGGGCCTTCGGGCAGGAGCACGACACCGGCCACGCTGCTGTCAATGGCGGAATGATCCAGCAGCCGGTCAGAGAGAGTGATATGCGCTAACAGGCCGGCGGGCACGGGCGTCATCTTCCCTGCCTCCAGATCGTATCCACTGCCATAGATGATCTGCCCGTCGGTGTCGACGATCAGCACCAGGTTGAGTTGGAGGTTTTGGTAGGTCTGGTCATTGAGGTTTACCTCGGGATAACTGCTTATTTCGCCGGCGACAAACGCATAGGTGTCATCCCATGAGGCGTAGTCCACGGCTGTCGTGGTCAGCTTCGTCTGGTCTTCAGCCAACTGCCCCAGGGCGCGCTGCACATCCGCCCGGACTTCTCGTTCTTCCAGTCGGGCGAAACTGTCCAGCAGGATCAGGCGCGCACTGGCGTACACAACCGCCAACACACCCAACAGGCTCACGCTAATGGCAATGAGGAGATTTTTGCGGATGGTCACATGGCCTCCCACACGGGGACAGGCACCCTGCTCTCCGGCAACCCAAGGAGATGGGCGTTATTGGAATTGCGGTCCATCATACCGCGATCTCAAGCAGCGCGCTCCCCGGCCGCTGAAGGTCAAGGAACAACCACGCCGGTCACTCGCGCTGGTGGCTCACCAGCACCTCCGACTCCAGACAGACTTTTACCACCTGCGGATCGAAGTGTGTGCCCGCCAGTGAGCGGAGGTGTTCGCGCACTTTGTCTTCCGGCCAGGCGGCGCGGTAGGGGCGGTCGGAGTTCAGCGCGTCCCAAACGTCCACCACGGCAAAGATGCGCGCCGTGAGCGGGATTTGCTCGCCCTTCAGGCCCATCGGGTAGCCCGTGCCATCCCATTTTTCGTGATGGCGGTACGGGATGTCCAGCGCCAGCCGCAAGTAACGGATGGGCGAGAGCATCTCGTAGGCAAAGGTCGGGTGCTGCTTCATCGCCACCCATTCGTCCTCCGTAAGCGGGCCGGGCTTGAGCAAGATGCTATCGGGGACGCCCATCTTGCCGATGTCGTGCAGCAGCGCGCCCCACCGGACTTGCGCCAGATCATCGTCGCCCAGGCCGAAGGCGCGCGCCAGTTGTATCGTCATGTCGGTCACCCGCCGGGTGTGGCCTTCGGTTTCCCTGTCGCGCAGGTCGAGGGCCCGCGACCAGCCTTCAATGGTCGAGTCGTAGGCCAGGGCCAGTTCCGTGTTGGAGCGCTGCAGGCTGTCGAACAGCGCGGCATTTTCGATGGCAATGGCGGCCTGCCCGGCCAGCGTTTCCAAAAAGCTCAGCCACTCCGGGTCGGGAGTGAGCGGCGCGCGATGGAGGATTTCCAGCACGCCCTTGATCTCGCCTTTGGCGATGAGGGGCATGGCATAGTATGCGGCAAAACCTTCGCCTGCCATCACCTCGGGCAGGGCGAAGCTTGGTTGGTTCACTCTGAAGTCGGGATGAGCGACGATCTGGCGTTCCAACGCGGCTTTGCCCGCCTGCCCATCGCCCAAACGCACTTGCGCGCGGCTGTAGACGTTGGAGCGAAAGCCGCGTCCGGCGGCATATTCCAACATTTGCGCGCCGGGGTTGAACAACAACACGTCGGCGGCATCCACGCCCAGTTGGGTGCGAACCTGATCCAGCAGCACGTTGAGGGTCACGCGCAGATCCAGGCTGCCGCTGATGGCGCTGTCAATGGCATGCAGGGCGGCGATGTGTCGCAGCCGCTGCTCGGTCTGCTGGTGGAGCACGGTGCGCTGGATGGCGTTGCCGGCGATCTCGCACAGGGTGGTCAAGAGATTGACTTCGTTCGGAGTCAATTCACGCGGCAGTGGCACCGAGACGAAGAAGACGCCGACGATGCCCTGCGCGGAGCGGATGGGGACGCAGGCGCCGCCCCAGCCGGGCTGAACCTGCGCCCGCACCGATTCGCGCGTGCGCGGGTCGGCGGCAAACTCGCGCGAAAGGTACACCTCGCCGGTTGCCAACACCTGCCCGGCAATCCCTTCTCCGCGCTGCGCCGGGCTGAGGGTAAGCACCCCGAGCCAGCCGCGCGAGACTGCCTCGCTGACGACGTCGCGGCCCTCATCGTACAGCCACAGCGCCCCAGCGTCGGTTCCCAGGACAGACAGCGTGGCGTCGATCAGGCGCGGCAGCATCTCGTCCAGCGTCTGCGCGGCGCGCAGGGCCGTGGACACTTGATTCACCGCCTCGAGTTCGGCCAGGCGGTGTTTGAGCGCCTCTTCCGCCTGTTTGCGCCCGGTGATGTCGTTAGCGACTCCAATTAGCCCGATGACTTGAGCGTTTGCGTCTCGCAGCGGGACAAACTGGTTTTGGAAATACACCCCCCGCAGTTCGGTTATGCCGGTGATGGTTTCGCCGGCCAGGACACGGCGAATGACAGCCTCTCCGGTGGTAACGGCTCCCGTATCTTCGACCACGGGCAGCGAGCGGTAGAGATCAAACGCCGACACTCCGACATTCTCGCCGGGCTTCAGCCCGACCGTTTGCAGGCTTTTCCCTTCGGACAGGGTGAAAACACCCTGGGCATCTGTGGCAAAGATGGTGATCGGCGCGTTATTCACGACGAGGCGCAGTTGTTGCTCTGCCTCTCGCAGAGCCTGTTCCGCTTGCTTGCGCCGGGTGATGTCGCGCACGAGCATGACAGCGGTTCTAGAATGACCATCGGCGGTGAGGATGGGGCTTGTCCGCGCCTGGAACCAGCGTTGCCCGCCAACGACTTCGAGCGGATATTCAATGTTCTCGGCCTGGCCGCTCGCCAACACGCGCTTGACCGCCTCGGCAAGCGGGCGGCCATTTTCTTCGCCGAGCATTTCCACGATGCGCCGTCTGAGCATTTCGGCTTTGGGCAGGGCGAGCAAACTCTCGTTGCTGGTCCAAACATTGAGATAGGTTCCCTCTTCGTCAAACTCGAAGACAATGTCGTCGAGCGAGGTCACCAAAGCCCGCATCTGGCTCTCGGATTCGAGAACAGCCGCCTCGGCCCGCTTGCGCTCGGTGATGTCGCGATAGTTGATGACGATG
This sequence comes from Chloroflexota bacterium, assembly GCA_016213135.1. Classification (GTDB taxonomy): domain Bacteria; phylum Chloroflexota; class Anaerolineae; order Anaerolineales; family VGOW01; genus VGOW01. The sequence continues at coordinate 25,786 of JACRBQ010000089.1, forward strand.
GCTTCGACGCTCGGTTCATGCAACAAGTTGGTGGCAACCGCCTCGACCCAACGCCACGTGCCGTCGCTATGCCGCAGCTGGAAAGAACTGTGGCGGCGGCCTGCCGGCTCTCGAATCAGCTCGGCAAACAGGTTGCGGACCCAATTCAAATC
>JACRBQ010000090.1 GCA_016213135.1 Chloroflexota bacterium
AGATCGCGTCACCAGCAATTTCTTCATCGGCACGCTGCTCATCCAGCCCGTCATCTTCACCGTCCTTTCGGTGGGCACGTACCTCTATGGCGGCAAAGCGGACTTCGCCACGTATGCCGTGATCGGCGCGGGGATGATTGGTATTTGGAATTCCAACCTGTGGACCTCAGGCCGCATCGTGGAAGACGAGCGACGGGCGGGCACGTTGGCCCTGCTGGTGGCCTCGCCAACCCCCATCTCGGTGGTGTTGCTGGGCAAGAGCCTCTCCAATGCCGTGGCCTCGTTAGTCGCCATGGGCATGACCTTCGCCACCGGCATCATTGCCTTTCGGCTGCCCATCACCCTGCGCGATCCGCTGGCCTTCCTCGTCAGCCTGGTGCTCACCCTGATTGCCATGACCTGCATGGGGCTGGTGCTAGGCTCCATTTTTGTGATCACGCGCAACGCCGGCGAATTTCTCACGGTGACGAACTACCCGATCTTCGTCCTCTCCGGCCTCACCTTCCCCATCACCGTGCTGCCCTTGTGGACACGTCCGCTCTCAGCCTCGCTCGCTCCCACGTGGGGCAACCTGGCCCTCAATCAGGCGGCCGACAAAGCCGTCGTCGCCGCCATGTGGCCCAACTACCTGTGGCTCATCGGGCTGTCAGTTGCCTATTTGATCGTGGCCCGCGTCCTCTTCCGCCGGGTGGAGTATCTTGTTCGGCAGGCCGGATCAGTGGAAGAGTGGTAAGAACAATGGCAAAATTATGAAGTCCTACCTCCGTCTCTTCTGGACCGGCGTGCGCGCCTCGTGGGCCATGTACAGCGTGGAGCTTACGCCGCTGGTGCTGTTCGGCTCGAAGATACCGCGCGCCGTGCTGCAGGCGCTGTTCTTCGTGCTCATTGCCAAAGCGGCGGGCGGCAGCCAGTTGGCCCGCTTTGCGTTGGTGGGCAACGCCGTGCATGCCGCAGTGTTCCCCGCCATTATCTATATGGCTATTGTGATCGAGCTGGAGAAATGGACCGGCACGCTGCCCCTGCTCATCGCCTCGCCCATGCACTGGCTGCCCCTGCTGGTGGGCCGCAGCGCCGCCACGTTTGGCGACGCCCTCTTCAGCACCACCATTGTGCTCGGGGTGCTCATACCCATCCTCAGCCCCGACATCGCCGGCCTCAACCTGGTGCGCGCGGCGCCACTGCTGCTGCTCACGGTAGCATCGGCCAGCGGCCTGGGCTGGCTCATCGGCGCAATTTCACTGCCGCTGCGCTGGGGCGCGCTCATCAGCAATATGACCGCTTATGCCATGATGGTGCTGTGCGGCGTGAATTTTCCGCTAACGGCGCTGCCGCCCATGTTTCAGACGGTGGGCCGCGCTCTGCCCATGACCCACGGGCTGCTGGCGGTGCGGGCCGTGATTGACGGCGCACCCTATTCGCAAGTGATGCGGCTGATGGGGACCGAGCTGCTCATCGGCCTGCTCTACGGCATGGCGGCGTGGCTGCTCTTCGGCTACCGCCTCAACGTGGCGCGGCAAAAGGGGAATCTGGAATTGGTGTGACGGCGCGGTACCGGGGTGGCCCCTACGACCCCGTTCCCGAATAGTGTCGCAAGCCCACCAGCCACACGCGGTAGCTGATCGCCAGCAGCATCGCGGCCACCACCGGGCCAAGCCAGGCCATGGCGCCCACATCCCGCCCCAGCAAATAGCTCGCCGGGTAGAACGAGGCAAACCCGTACGGGATCAGCCATGTCAGGATAAGGCTGATGCCTTTGTGGTAGATCGACAGCGGGTACTTGGCAAACTCGTGCGTGTTGAAGATCACCTGCGTCACCGGGATCGACTCCATGAGCCAGAAAGCGCTGGTCGCAGTGATCAGGTTCAAGGCCATGAAGATGGCCCCGCCGCTCAGCACAGCCGAGACCAGGTACAACACTTTGAGCGGCGTCCAGACCAGGCCGAGGGACACGGATGATTTGACCACCAGCGCCGCCCCCACCAAAAAGTTGCCGATGCCGTCGTGGCAAAAGCGGTCGGCCAGCAGATGAAACAACGGGTCAATGGGGCGGACGAGGAAGCGGTCGAACCCGCCGCTCCGCACGTAGTACCATCCGATAGTCCACAGGTTATCGGCGAACATGTGATTGATGGATTTCGCCAGTGTCACCAGCCCGTAGATCATCAGCACTTCGTCGAAGCTCCAGCCGTTGAGGCTGGGAATCTGCCGCATGACCACCCAGATGGTGAGCAGGCCCGCCGCCTGCACGAAGATGGTGGACGTTGAACCGATGATGAAGTTGACCCGGTACTCCATCAGGATTTTGAAACGCTGGATGAGAAATTCGCGGTACAGACTCAGATAACGGATCATTGCCGCCCTATCCCCCCTGCACCGTCACGGTGCGCACCGCCACCCGGAAGATCAGCCTCGACGCCGCCAGCATACTCACGAGCCAGATGATTTGCACCAGCCACAGGCGGGGCACGTCGCTCAACGGCGCAATGCCGCTGAGGATGGAAATCGGCACGTACAGCCCCTGCGCGAACGGCAGGGCGTTGGCCACACCTTGCAGCCAACCGGGCATAAAAGCCAGCGGCACGAGCGCCCCGCTAAAGAACGCGGCCACCCCTTCGCGCACCACCGACAGCCCCCACGTTTCGGTGGTGTAAAAAGCCAGGCAGGCATAGGCCCAGTCGAAGAAAAACAAGACGGCATGGCCCAACACAAGCGCCACGGCAAAGGCGCCCCACACCGCCGGGTTGGCAGGCAGTTGCAGCCCGAAGAACAGCCAGGCGATGACGACCAACGGCAGCTTAAGCAGCAAGTACAGCCCCAACCGGGCGATGGAGTCGGCGTACTCTGCGGCCTGAAAATCCAGCGGGCGGAGCAGCTCGATGATCAGTTGCCCTTCGCGGATGATGAAGCCGAAACGGAAGACGGCCCGCGTCTGCGCCAGCGGCAGAATGATCTGCGCCAACAGGATGTAGTTCAACGTTTGCCGCAGGCTGAGGCCGTTGAGGGCGCCGCCGCCGGCGTATACCGCCCGCCAGAAATAGACGAAGATGATCATCGCCATGATCTGGAGAAAGAATTCCACCCACACCCAAATGGAATAGGCCAGGAACGTTTTGGGCGTCATGGAGGCCACTGATCCGTAAATGGCCAACGTCCGGCGGAGTCGGCGCATCATGCCGGCATCTCCTCCGCGATCTGTTCTCGAAGCGCGCCGCTGTAGATTTGTTTGATGATCGAACTCAAGTCCGGCTCGGCCAGCGAGAAGTCCAACACCTCGATCTGATCCATGACCGAGGCCGCCACCCGGCTCGCCGTCGTCACGGTGCGGTCGAAGCGCAAGGTGAGCTTGCGGGCCGCCGAGTCGGCGCCCACAGGCTCGGCGCCCGGCGGCAGGTCCACCGCGCCGCTGCGCCCGCCCGTCTCAAACGTGATCTCGCGGTATTTGCCGAACCGCTCTTTGATCGTGCTGATTGGCCCGTCGTAGATCAGTTTGCCCGCGTCGATGATGATCACCCGCCGGCACAGTTCCTCGATGTCGCCGAGGTCGTGGGTGGTAAGAATCACGGTGGTCTGCCGCTCGCGGTTCTGTTGTTTGATGAATTCGCGGATGCGCTCCTTCACGATGAGATCGAGGCCGATGGTCGGTTCGTCGAGGTAGACCACCTTCGGCTCGTGTATCAAGGTGGCGGCCAACTCGGCCCGCATCTTTTGCCCCAGCGACATGTTGCGGATCGGCACGCGCAGCAGTTCCCCCAGCTCCAGCATCTCGGAGAATTGGTGGAGTAGTTGCCTGTAGCGCGCCGGCTCCACCTCGTAAATTTTGCCGACGAGGTCAAGCGACTCGATCAGCGCCAAGTCCCACCACAACTGCGAGCGTTGGCCGAACACCACGCCGACCTCCCGCGCGTTGGCCACCCGTTGGCGGTGGGGGTCGCGGCCCAATACCCGCGCCTGCCCGCTCGTAGGCAACAGAATGCCGGTGAGCATTTTGATTGTCGTGGACTTGCCCGCGCCGTTGACGCCGATGTAGCCCACCATTTCACCCGCGTTCACGGCGAAGCTGATGCCGTTCACCGCCGCTTTGTCTTCGTAGCGCGGGCCGAAGAGCGCCTTCACCGCACCGCCGAGGCCGGGGTCTTTCTTGCTGATGCGGAAAACTTTCGAGAGGTTCTCAACTTCAATCGCTGCCATGTGGCAAACTCCAAACAGTTACTTCCCACGCCGGTTCGGCACGTCAGTAGCCCAACGCCTTCAGCGCGTCGAGCAGGGGTTGAGTGGTCTTGAGCATTTTCTGACCGTCGTGATAAACAATCACTTTGTTTGGCCGCTCGTCGAAGCCCGTTTTGAGTTTCGTCAGCATTTCCATACTCTATCTGGCTTGCTTCACCGGCTACGATCAATGTCATATTAAATGCGTGACGTTTGGCAATGCCTCGCCGTTGGAGAGTGATGTATTAGAAGAGTGTACCTTTTCAATCACGTTCGGTGCCCCAAATGCGGGGAGCAACACGAACGTTACATAGAAGTTTACCGCAACAGACGCCACAGTCGCATGGCAGTTCGGCAGGGCGGGTAACAACAATTGTGAGACAGCGTAGTGTTCGCCCTATGGTGGAGGGCAGGGGCACCGGGCCCCAAACTACGAGTCCAATCCTCGCCGGCAGTCTCTCGCAGGCACTGTACCCGCCCGGGCGCAAGCCGAGTGGACGTAGCGCGCTGATAATGCGGTAAACACCGTGCGAACGGGCCTGGGAAGTTTATACCCCCAGGCCCGTTCCTCTTTTAACTTCGCGGCGCTCATCGCGTTTGCGCCGCCACGCCGGCGCCTTTTGCACCCACGCCTCCTCCGGCGGCTGCGGACGATAGGCAGCTCCCTCCACCGCCGGCGCAGCACTCAGCGATTGCCGGAACCGTATAGCCCGTCGCTCTCGATCACGCGCAGGACATCGTTGGGAAGCATATACCGGGTGGTTTGCCCGGCGCGGATGCGGCGCTGAATGTCGCTGGATGCAATTTCGAGTTTTGGGGCCTGCACCCACATCACCCGCGCCCCCACCCCTGGCAGGCGGGCCTCCAGGTCGGCCAACTCGGCAGTGCCGTTTCCGGGGCGCTGAGCCACCGCCAGCCACGCCCGGGCCATGATCTCCTGCGGCGACTGCCAGCGCGGCAGATCGCGCAGCGAATCTTCGCCCATCACAAAAAATAGTTCGGCGTTGGGGAACTCTATCTGTAGCAGCGCGAGCGTCTCGGCGGTGTAATGCGGGCCGGGCCGGTCGAGGTCGGCCCGCGAGAGGGCGAAAGCGGGGTTGTCGGCAATGGCGGCCTGCACCATCGCGGCCCGTGTTTCCGCCGGACTCAACTGCCGATCCAGCTTGAGCGGCGACTGCCCGGCCACCACCCACAGCACCCGATCCAGCCGCAACTGGTCGCGGGCCGCCTCGGCCAGAATCAAATGGCCCAGATGCGGAGGGTCAAACGTGCCGCCGAAGATGCCCAGTTTCATCATGCCAAACCACTGCCGGAACAGGTCGTCCCAGAACCTCATAGGCTCGGTAGATCACGGATTCGGCTCGTAGTAGCGACTTCAGTCGCGTTTTGCCCGGACGACTGAAGTCGTCACTGCAAACTTGTGATCTACTGAGGCTTCCAAAAGCGCCGCCAGCGCATCGGATACGTTTTTGGGGTCAGCCATGTGAACTCCCATCAAAACAAACGGACTCCGTACGGCCATTGGATTATAGCGCATGAGTGCGAGCCACATGAGCAGTGCACAATCAGCGCCTTCAGCGCGCTTCGCGTCAGCGTCTCAGCGATTCAAGCGCCCCGCCCCAACTTTCGGCCGGCGGCCTACCAGAGGGGGCGGGGCTATTCTG
>JACRBQ010000091.1 GCA_016213135.1 Chloroflexota bacterium
GCCGCGCTGGGGGCCGGGCAGGGGGTGTACATCCACTGCGGCCAGGGCGTGGGACGCGCCCCCACGATGGCGGCGGCCTATCTCATGTCCGAGGGGCAATCGCTTCGATCCGCGATGGATACCATCCGGCAGGTGCGGCCCTTCATTACGCCCACACGGGCGCAACTGGCGCGGCTGGCCGAATGGGCGCACGAGGTGCGGAATGATCAGTGATGCGCCGATGAGCATTGAGCCGGTGACGCTGCGCGGGCATTGGGCGCGGTTGGAGCCGCTGCGCCCGGAGCACGCCGCCGATTTGTTTGCCGCCGGTCAAACGCCGGAAGTGTGGGCGTATCTCTGGCGCGGGCCGTTCACTTCACTGGACGACACGCGCGAGTGGATCGAAGGCACGCTGCGCGGCGCGGCGGACGGCAGCCAGATTCCTTTTGCCATTATTCAATTGGAGACAGGCCGGGCAGTGGGCAGCACGCGCTACATGGACATTGTGCCGCAAGACCGGCGGCTGGAGATTGGCTGGACGTGGCTGGCTCAGGCCTGCTGGCGCACGCCGATCAATACGGAATGCAAATACCTGCTGCTGGGCCACGCCTTCGAGGCGGCGGGCTGCCTGCGTGTGCAAATGAAAACCGATCTGCGGAACACGCGCTCGCAGCAGGCCATTGAACGGTTGGGCGCGGTGCGCGAAGGAGTGCTGCGCAAGCACATGGTGCTGGCCCTGAAAGACAACTTCCAACGGCACACGGTGATGTACAGCATTTTGGATACCGAGTGGCCGGAGGTGAAACAGCGGCTGGAAGCCAGGCTGGAAACGTACCGGGGGGCGGAGGGGTAGATGCCGGCACTGGATATCGCCCAGATTCGTTTTGAAGCCGCCGAGCTGGCGGGTGTGTTTGCCGACCCGCAAGCCTTTGTGGCCGGGGCGCGCGAGTTCTTTCGGCGGCACAGCGATCCCACGGTGAAGCAAAGCCCCGTTGTATCCGTGCACGTGGCGCTGAAGGGCTATGGCACGCCCGCTCCGGTGATGCGCACGCTGGTGGGCGGGTTGCGAAAGGCCGCGCCGGCGCGCCCCGCGCTCACGCTGGCGTTGATCGAGCTGTGGTGGGCCGAGCCGGTGCGGGAAATGAAGCGGTTGGCTGTTGAACAGCTGGGCTTGCTGGTGACGGTAAGCCCCGGAGACGTGGAAGCGCTGATGCTGCGCTGGCAGGCGACGCTGGACGATCTGGAATTGATTGAGGCGCTGGCGACGCAGGTAACCGGCCCGTGGGTGCTGGGCGACGCCGGGCGGCGGCTGGCGCTGGTGCGGCAGTGGGTCAACAGCCCGCACAAACACCAGCGGCAATTTGGGGTGATGACCCTGGCGCCGCTGGCCAAACAGCGCAACTTCGCCGATGTGTCGGCGGCGCTGGAAGTGCTGAACGGCGCGATGTACGAGGGCGACCCCGAAGTGCGCAAGAGCCTGGCGCATGTGCTGCGCGATTTTTCGGTGCACAGCCCGTCGGAGGTGACGCGGTTTTTGAGCCAGTGGGCCGACACCACCGACAAAAACACCAATTGGATTGTGCGCCACGCCGTGGAGAAATTAGATGCCGGCGCGCAGGCCGACATTCTGGCGGTGTTGCGCGGCCGCAACCGCGCCGGCTGAGAAACACGAGTGCTGTGGTATAATTTTTCCCGTTGACTAGACCGGTGGGCGGCCCCCTATACTTTTCTGCCCACCCGGTGACCCGCCCCGGAGGTCGGATGTCATGTCATTTACTAAAGAACAGAAAACTCAAGTAATCTTCCAAAACCATCGGCACGCGTCAGATACCGGTTCGCCGGAAGTTCAAGTTGCTCTGCTGACCAACCGGATCGTTTCGCTCACCGAGCATTTGCGGGCGCACAAAGGCGATGAAGCCTCGCGCCGCGGCCTGCTCAAACTGGTGGGTTCGCGCCGCCGGCACCTGGCCTATCTCAGCAAAACCAGCCCGGCGGCTTACAACGAATTGGTTGCGCGGCTCGGCTTGCGCAAATTCAAATCGTCCTGAGTTGCTGCACTGCCTCTTTGCCGGGAAGTGCCCGCGCAGAGAGTGACTACAAGCAAGTTCGGTAATATCACAGGCGGACATCGTGCCCGTCACCCGACTTCGGGTGTATGGACGATGTCCGCTTTGTTTACAACCTAATTGGCCGGGGGCAGAACGCGCCGGTAGTCAGTAGTGAAGCTTTATCCACGGCGATAAAGCTTGACCACTGTTTACTGGCAGTCTGTTTCCGGCTTGCCCACGGAGGAAAATCGAATGGGTGAGTCAAAACAATATAACGTGATGGTCGGCGACGACCTCATCACCGTCGAGACCGGCAAGCTGGCCGGTTTGGCGGGCGGCGCCGTTACGGTGCGCATGGGCGATACCATGCTGCTGGCAACGGCCACCATGTCCAGGGAACCTCGCAGCGGGATCGACTACTTCCCGATGAGCGTGGACTACGAAGAAAAACTGTACGCCGCGGGCCGCATCCCCGGCTCGTTCTTCCGGCGCGAAGGCCGGGCCAGCGAGGGGGCCATCCTCACCGCCCGCCTCACCGACCGCCCCCTGCGCCCGCTCTTTCCGAAGGACATGCGCAACGACGTGCAGATTATCATCACCTCACTGTCGGTGGATCAAGTTCACCAGCCCGACATTCTCGCCATTATCGGCGCGAGCGCGGCGTTGACCATCTCCGACATCCCCTTTGGTGTGGCGCCTTACGACGGCCCCATTGGCGCGGTGCGGGTGGGGCGCGTGGACGGCAAGTTGGTGGTCAACCCCACTTTCGAGATGATGGAGAAGTCCGAAATTGATTTGCGGATCGCCGGCACCCGCGACGCCATATTGATGGTGGAGTGCGGCGCGCGCGAAGTGTCGGAGGCCGTGATGGTCGAAGCGCTGGAGTTTGGGCATCAGGCCCTGCAGCCGATCATCGAACTACAGGCGCAAATGGCCGCCGAAGTCGGCAAGGCCAAGCGCGGTTATCAGCACTTCAAGCCCGCTGCCGAGTTGGAAACCAAGGTGAAGGCGAAGGAGGCCGGGCGCATTGCCCAGGCCGTGGCCGCCCCCACCGACAAAACCACGCGCAACGACGCCATTGAGGGCATTGAGGCCGATGTGCTGGCGGCCCTGGCCGACCAGCCTGCGGCAGATGTGAAAGAGATTCTGCACGACATTCTCCAGGCCGTAGTCCGGGCGCGGATCATCAAAGACGGCATGCGCCCCGATGGGCGCGGTTTGCGCGACATCCGCCCGCTGGCCGCCGAGGTGGGCATCAGCCCGCGCGCCCATGGCAGCGGCCTGTTCACGCGCGGCGAAACCCAGGTGCTTTCCCTGGCCACGCTGGGCACGCCCCGCGACGCGCAGGAGTTGGACACGCTGTCGCCCGACGACGAGAAGCGCTACATGCACCACTACAACTTCCCGCCGTTCTCCACCGGCGAGGTGCGCATGCTGCGCGGCTCGTCACGGCGCGAGGTCGGCCACGGGGCGTTGGCGGAGCGCGCGCTGATCCCGGTGCTGCCCTCGAAAGACGACTTTGCTTATACTCTGCGCGTGGTGTCCGAAGCCCTGTCGTCCAACGGCTCCACCTCCATGGCCTCGGTGTGCGGTTCCACGTTGGCGCTGATGGACGCCGGTGTGCCCATCTCGGCCCCGGTGGCCGGCATTGCCATGGGGTTGGTGAAAGACGACCACGGCTACGCCGTGCTGACCGACATTCAGGGCCTCGAAGATCACCTCGGCGATATGGACTTCAAAGTCGCCGGCACCGCCAAGGGCATCACCGCCCTGCAAATGGACATCAAGATCAAAGGCCTCACGGCGCAAATCATGTCCGAGGCGCTGGCCCAGGCTCGCGAAGCGCGGCTGAAGGTGCTGGAGGTAATGCTGGCGGCCCTGCCCGTCTCGCGCCCCGACCTGTCGCCGTATGCGCCGCGACTGACCGTCATGCAGATCAACCCGTCGAAGATCGGCGCCGTGATCGGCCCTGGCGGCAAGATGATCCGCAAGATTCAAGAAGAGACCGGCGTGAAGATCGACATCGAAGACGACGGCAAGGTGTTCATTGCCTCCACCGACGGCCCCAGCGCCAACAAGGCCCGCGAGATGATCGCCGGGCTGACCGAGTCGCCGGAGATCGGGCGCATTTACACCGGCAAGGTGGTGCGCACCACCGACTTTGGCGCGTTTGTGGAGATCATGCCCGGCATGGATGGCATGGTTCACATCAGCCAGTTGGCCGATTACCGCGTGGAGAAAGTTGAAGACGTGGCCCGGCTGGGCGATGAGTTGACGGTGATGGTGATCAACATCGACGAGGCGGGCAAGATCCGCCTTTCGCGGCAGGCCGTGCTGGCTGGCTGGACGCCCGAAGAAGCGATGGAACGCGATCGCAAGCCATCCGGTGGGGGCCGCCCCTCGGGCGACCGGGGCGGACGCCCCGGCGGTAGTGGACGCCCCGGCGGCGGGCGCCCCGGCGGCAGTGGCGGCAGCGGCGGGTATCGCAACCGCTAAGGGCCTGTAAAAGTATAACTTCCCGGTTTCAGACCCTTAGGGTCTTGAAAGGCGACCACAAACTCGCAACGCAGAGGCCGAACCACTGGCCTCTGCGTTTTTGTTTTTCGCCGCCAGTCCATGTAGAATAATGGCACTAGCCCATCGGGGCCTGGAGGGTATTGGCATGAGTGAGCAGGAAATCCGTTCGCCGCGCTGGGGCGGCACCACCAAACTCATTATTGGGCTGACCACAGTCACGCTGATCGGCCTGACGGTTTGGCGATTCCAGATCGTCATCGCGCCTCTGGTGACGGCGGTGGTGATTGCCTATTTTCTCAACCCGTTCATCACGTTCCTCTCCGCGCGGCTGCGGTGGCCGCGCACTGCGGTGGTGGCGATCATTTATCTCAGCCTGTTGTTGGCGCTCATTGCCCTGGTGGCCGGCCTGGGCCTGGTGGTGGTAAATCAAATCTCCAATTTGAATCTGAACATTCAGCAGATTGTGGAGAGCCTGCCGGGTCGCATCGATGCGCTGCTGCACAGCAACTTGTCGCTATGGGGCTACACGCTGGACCTGAGCCAGTTGGACCTCACTCCGTTGTACGATCAGATCATCTCCACTTCCCGGGTAGTGTTGTCGCAAGCCGGGACGACGGTGGCTCGGGCCGCGTCGAGCACGGCGGAGTTCTTCGGCTGGGCGCTCTTTGTGCTGGTGATTTCGTTTTACATCACCAAAGACATTGCCCGTTTCGGGGTGGCGATTGACCGCTACGCCGCCGACCCCGGCTACCAGTATGATGTGTCACGGCTAACGGGCGAGTTCAGCCAAATATGGAACGCCTTCTTGCGCGGGCAGGCGATACTGGGCCTGACAATTGCCATCATCAACTGGATTGGGTTGACGATTCTCGGGGTGCGATATGCGTTTGGGCTGGCGCTGCTGGCCGGCTTGCTGGAATTCATTCCCATCGTCGGGCCGCTGCTGGCGGGCGGTGTGGGCACGGCCGTGGCGCTGTTTCAGGATGGCAACTGGCTGCATCTCACGCCCTGGGTTTACGCCGCCATCGTGGCCCTGTTCTTTCTTGCAGTCCAACAAGTGGAGAATAATTTTCTTGTGCCGCGCATCATTGGCCGGCACCTAAACTTGCACCCGATCTTCATCATGGTGGGCGCGATCATCGGCGCGACGATGGCCGGGGTGCTGGGGCTGTTGTTGGCTGCCCCGGTGGTGGCCACCCTCAGGATGCTGGGGCGTTACGCCTGGCGCAAAATGATGGACCTGCCGCCGTTCCCCGACCCGGATCCGGGCGCCGTGCCGCACCCGCCCAGCCCGGTCAAGTGGCCGGATGTGAAAGCCTGGCTGCGACGAGTGCAGCGGAAGAAGAAGTAGCGCGTCTTTTTGGACGAAGATGGTGCGCGGATGGGATGGCGCGCGGCGGGCGCTCATGGCTGAACGGGTGGCCACCATGTTGGCCGCGCCCTGCTTTGAAGCGACCTGGATGGCGCGTCAGTTCACGGTGGAAAGGCTGGACGATTTGGCCCACGCCGGGACCGGTTTGCCGGCGCTGCAAAAAGTGCTGGCCGCGTTTGCGGCATTGGATGCCAGCGGATAAGGCCGCGCGCTCACCCTTGAAGCTGCGGCTGTGAATACTTCGTGTCCCTCAGCCGCCGCGCTGTTTCCCGTTCTTCGGCGGTGAGCGCGCCGGGATGCAAGTCCAGGGCCAGTACCTCGGCAAACCCCAACGTCATCGCCTCGGCGGCGGCCGGCCACGATACGATCCGGCCCAGCGCCGCTTCGAGGGTGGTGGCGCGTTCGCGCACTCGCCGGCCGGCCTCGGCGCGGGCGGCCTCGTCGACAAAAGCAAGCACCTCGCAAATGCGGGCGATGTCGCCGGCCAGCGGCAGCGAGCCGTGTTGCAGCACCATGCTCTGCTTGCGCGACTGCGCGCTGCCGATCAGTTTTTTTCCATTGGCCGTAATTTCATAATTCGAGGGCGTGATGAAGCACACGGGATTATTTTTCACCGCTGAGAGCACCGAGTCCAGGGAGTTTTCTCTTTTGTCTTTCTTGGCGCTCTCTGTGCTCTCTGTGATGAAAGTTTTGTCATTCCGCGCCACCGCGCCGAGCAGGGTCAATCCCCTCAGCAAGCCCTCGCTCAACCGCCGATAGCTTTCCACAATGCCGCCCCCCATGCGTGGATCGGTTTGGGGCGCGTTGATGGAATAGGTCAGCTCGTCGCTATGCAGAATGGCCTTGCCCCCGGTGGGGCGGCGCACACAGTCGATACCCAACGCGGCCAGGCGCTCGAAGTCGGCATCGGCCACGGGCTGGGCGTAGCCCAGCGACAGGCAGGGCGGCGCCCAACGGTAAAAGCGCAACGTGGGCAGCGAGCGCCCCTGCGCCACCGCCAACTGGATGGCTTCGTCGATCGCCATGTTCAGCGGCCCATCGGCCGGTTCCGAGAGCAACAGCCGCCAGGCGCTGACGGAGTAGGGGACGGGGTGTTGGATCATCGATCTCATTCTACTGCATCCAATTTGGGTTTGAAATATTCGATTGCTTGCGTATAATGCACGCTTGTGCCGCTAAGCGTCCCCTTTCTCTTTCACTTTAATCAGCACTTCAACGAATACGCGCGCGTCGCCGGCCGCGCTTGCTACCGCGGACTGTTGCGCGTGTTGCGTGCCCACCCCGCGCTCAAGTTCAACCTCCACATCTCAGGCACGCTTATCCACGCGCTCAGTTGGGTGGACCCCGAGCCGCTGGAATTGATCCGCGATGGGTTGAAGGCCGGGCAGTTCGAATTGCTGGGTTCCACGTACGCGCAGAATATTTTGTATGCCAGCAACGATTGGGACAACGCGCGGCAAATCGAGTTGCACAAGGCGGCGTTGTCCGACACGTTCGGCGTGGAGCCGCGCACATTTTGGAATGTGGAACGGTGCTGGCGGCAATCGCTGGTTCCGTTGATGGCCGAGGCCGGTTACAACTGCACGCTGGTCGAAGACCATATTCTCAGCCGGGCCGGGGCCGCCGGGCCGTTCACCTTCACCACCCGGGCCGACTCGCACCGGCTGATGGTGGTGACCGACGACGAGACCTTGAAGCACAAAGTCAATCTGGCCGCGTGGTTCGGGCGCAGCGGGCAGGCATTCGATCACCTGCGGGCGCTGGCCGCCCGCCCCGACGCCGACACCCTCTGCCCGGCCTACGCCGAAGACGCCGAGGCCATGGGCCTGTGGGGCTGGGAGCGCGGTGTGACGCCCAACCAGACCTGGGCCTATCTCGACGAATTTCTGTCGGCGCTGGAAGCGGAGCCGGGCCTGCGGCTGATCCACTTTTCCGACGCGCCGCCGCCCGGCGGCGACCTCACGCCCATTCCCGACGGCAGCGCAGCCTGGATGGATGCGGCGCTGACGCGGCCCGATGCGCCGTACCACGAAGACGGGTACGCGAACTGGTTCGACTTCCATCATCGTTCGCCCAAACTCAAGCACTTCACGCAAACTTACGACATCATTCGCGCAAGAATTCAGGCCATGCCGCAGAGCACGCCGGGGGCCGAGGCCTTCCGCCGCGCGGCGCTGCTGACGTATTGCGCTCACCAGTATGAATTCGGCTGCATCGGGGTGGGCGGGTTAAACGACCGGGGCTGGGAAGATGCCCGCACAGCGGTGGCGGTGGCCCGCGCGGCTCAGGTGGCGGAAGCCGACGGCGAATTTGTCATCATCGACGATTGCAACGGCGACGGATCGGACGAGGTGCTGGTGAGTGACGGGACGCAATTGCAGATCACCACGGCGTACGGCGGGCGGGTGTTGTATTGGTTTGACTTGCGCACCGGGCAGCAGTTTCTGGGCAACCAGTTGCCGGTGCTGCCGGGGGTGTATACCGGCGACGGTCATTTTCCCGTAGTCGAGCCGGTGAACAACGGGCGGCTGCCGGAGGACGATGCGCCCCGCCACAGCGCGGAGCGGGTGGAGGAAATGCCCCCCACGCGCATGGGGCGCTTCCTGCCGTTGTGGGTGTGGCAATCGGAGTCGCTGCCGGTGGCCGTGGCCGCGCGCGAGATGAACCCGGGCGAGGCGGTGATGCCGTTGATGGCCCAGACGCGCGCCTTCGCCGATTACGTGACGCTCGATACGCAGTCTGCCGAGCAGCCGCCGGAGGAGTGGCTGGACTCGCGGATGGAGAAGGGCGGGGTGACGTTCATCCGTTACCTGTCCGATGAGTTGACGCTGGAAAAGACGCTGCGGTTTGTGCTGGGCAAGCTGGTGGCGGGCTATACGCTGCGCAATCACGACCGCAAAGAGCGTTCGCTGCGCTTGCGCGTCACCAGCGAACTGTGCCCCGACTATATGGACGTGGTGCGATACGGGCGCGGCGCGCTGCAATTTGTGAACAACGCCGCCGGCGACGCCCCCGGGGTGCAGAACACGCGCACGCAAACCACCCTGGCCCTCGGCTCCACCCGCTCGTGGCAGGCGCTTGAACAGCGGGTGGACTTCTGTGCGTTGACGCTCGGGCTGACGTTCGACGTGACTCTGGGGCCTCGCTCGGAGCAGCGCTTCGAATTGCGGCTCAAGCGAACTCCGAAGAACTGACTCCATACGGCGGTGGGCAGGTGACCGCCGGGTTGACATCTCCTAAGAGGAAATCGATGACAGTACCCGATTGGGTGCAAGACGCAATTTTTTATCAAATCTTTCCGGATCGGTTTGCCAGCGGCGATTCCAACAATGGCCGGCGCCACGTGCAACCGTGGGGCGCGCCGCCGCGCTTGCGCGGTTTTCAGGGCGGCGATTTGGAGGGGGTCATCCAGAAACTGGATTACCTGCACGACCTCGGCATCAACGCCATCTACTTCTGCCCCATCTTTCAGGCCAGCTCCAACCACCGCTACGACACGACCGATTACCACAAGATCGATCCCATGCTGGGTGATCTGACCACGTTCCACCGGCTGCTGACCCGGGCGCACGGACTGGGCATTCGCGTGGTGTTGGACGGCGTGTTCAATCACTGCGGGCGCGGCTTTTTGGCGTTTCAGAATCTGGTGGAGAACGAAGCCGAGTCGCCGTACCGCAACTGGTTTCACGTGCGGAGTTACCCGCTGCACGCCTACGACGACCAGCCGCCGGGCTACGAGTGCTGGTGGCAAATCAAGTCGCTGCCGAAATTCAACGCCGCCGAGCCGCAGGTGCGCCGCCACTTGCTGGACGTGGCCCGCTACTGGATTGAGCAGGGCATCGACGGCTGGCGGCTGGACGTGCCCAACGAAATTGACGACGACGATTTCTGGGCCGAGTTTCGGCAAGTGGTCAAAACGGCCAACCCGCAAGCCTACACCGTGGGCGAGATCTGGGATATCAATCCCCGCTGGGTAGGCCCGCGCAAGTTTGACGGCCTGATGAATTATCCCTTCCGCACGGCCACGCTTGACTTTTTTGGCCGCCGTTCGACCTCGGCCTCGCAGTTCGGCCATGCAGTGGAACACCTGCTCAGCGTATACCCTCGCGAGCACGTGTACGCCCAGTTCAACCCGCTCGGCTCGCACGACACGGAGCGCACCCTCAACCAGTGCGGTGAGGACATGCAGCGCATGAAGCTGGCGCTGCTGTTCCAGTTCACCTACGTGGGCGCGCCCTCGATCTACTATGGCGACGAAGTGGGCCTCACCGGCGGCAAGGACCCCGATTGCCGCCGCGCGTTTCCGTGGAACGAGTCGGTATGGAACGCCGAGTTGCGCGACTTTGTGAAGCTGCTGGTGGCTATCCGCAAAGGGCACCCGGCGCTGCGCCGGGGCGACTTCAAGCCGCTCTACCACCACGACCGCGACGGTGTGTACGTATTTCTGCGCAAGCACGATCATAATGAGCACGATGTGCTATTGGTGGCGATCAATAATTCGGACTCCACGGTGATCCGCAACATCCCCACCACGCACAGCGGCTGGGCCACGGGCGCATGGGCGCGCGACCTGATCAGCGGCAAACGGTTTGCAATTGACAATCACTTCGTGGCCAACTTGCGGCTGCCGGCGCGCTCGGGCATGATTCTGACGGCGCAGTAGCCGGCGGGTTGCGCCCCACTCACAGGCAAGCGACTGGCAATGGCTCTCAAAGTTCTTGTGCTGGCAAGCGAGGCGGCCCCACTGGTCAAAGTGGGCGGGCTGGGCGACGTGGTGGGCGCGCTGCCCTCGGCTCTGCGCGCCCTGGGGCACGACGTGCGCGTGGCGCTGCCGGCCTATCCGGTGGCCGAGGCGCAGGCCGAACGCTACGGGTTGCAGCGGGTGGGGCGCACACAGGTGGTTTGGTCGGGCAGCCCGGTGCCCGTCCCGATCGGTCAAGCCACGGTGTCCGGCGTGCCCCATTATCTTTTGGGTGGCCCCTACGTCCCGCGCGACAATCGCGTTTATGGTTCCGGCATTGACGAGGACGGGCCGAAGTACATCTTCTACTCAATGGCCGCGCTAGCCCTGTGCCGCGAGTTGGATTGGCAGCCCGATGTCGTTCACGCCCACGACTCGCACCCCGGCGCTGCCGTGTACTGGCTGGGCGCCAAAGGCAAGCGCGACCCGTTCTGGCGGCGCACGGCCAGGGTGGTCACCGTTCACAACCTGCCGTTTCAGAACAACCACGCCAAAGCATATTTGGCGGCGGCGGGCCTGCGGCCCTCGCGCGATCCCCGCCTGCCGTGGTGGGCCAAAGACGGGCTGATGGGTTTGGCCCTGGCCTATGCCGACGAGATCAACGCCGTCAGCCCCGGCTACGCTCGGGAGATCATGGGCGAAGAATACGGCGCGGGGCTGGATGGGCTGTTGCGGCTGCGGGCGGCAAATGTGAGCGGCATTCTCAACGGGCTGGATTACGAAAAATGGGATCCGATGCATGACCCGGCGCTGGCGACTCCGTTTGACGCCGACACGCTCGCTCGCCGGGCCGATACCAGGGCCGCTTTGCAACACAGCACGGGCCTGATCGCCAACCCGAACATCCCCGTCATCGGCGTGGTGTCGCGGCTCGATCACCAGAAAGGATTCGACATCGCCGCCCTGGCCGTGCGCGCGGTGCTGAAAGACGGCGCAGCGCAGTTCGTGCTGCTGGGCGCGGGCGCGGAGGAAATTCAAGCGCCCTTCGAAGCGCTGGCTGCCGAGTTCCCCGGCCGGGCCTCCGTCAACCTGGGTTTCAATGTGCCCCTCGCCGGGCGCATCTACGGCGGGTGCGACGTGTTCCTCATGCCGTCGCGCTACGAGCCGTGCGGCACGTCGCAAATGGCGGCCCTGCGCTACGGCGCCGTGCCGCTGGTGCGGGCCACCGGCGGCCTGCGCGACACCGTGCAGCACTACCGGCGCGGCAGCGGCACCGGCTTTGTGTTTCACGCCTACAATAGCCAAGCGCTGCTGCGCACCCTGCGGCGCGCGCTGGCGGTGTTCGAGCAGAAAGACGAATGGCGGGCGCTGCAAAAGCGCGGCATGGCCGTGCGCTTCACCTGGGCGCGGGCCGCCGCCGACTACGCGGCGCTCTACAACAGGGCATTGGAGGCGAAGCGCAAACGCAGATCGTAAGCGGCCGGCGGCGGCCTACGTTTTGCCCCCCTTGCGCTTCACGACTGACGAATGAAAACTCGCGTGGTCATCCTTGCCGGTGGTGAAGGTTCCCGCCTGGGCGTGCTCACGGTAAAGCGCAGCAAGCCCTCCATGCCGTTTGCCGGCAAGTACCGCATAATAGATTTTGCCCTGAGCAACTGCGTCAACTCCGGCCTGTTCGACGTGATGCTCATGACGCAATACCGCCCGCACTCCCTGCAAGAGCACATCGGCGCGGGGCACCCGTGGGACCTCGACCGGTCTTTTACCGGCGGCGTGCAGTTCTACCAGCCCTACAAAGCCCGCTACGAGGCCGACTGGTATCGCGGCACCGCCGACGCAGTCCAGCAGAACTTTGCTTTTCTCAAAAACACCAACCCGGATAACGCCCTCATCCTGTCGGGCGATCACATTTATCAAATGAACTACGACCCGATGATCACGTTTCACAACGATCACCAGGCCGATCTCACCGTTGCCACTTTGCGCGTGCCCGAAGAAGAGACCTCGCGCTTCGGCATCTTGGAGACCAACGACGACTACCGGGTGAGCCAGTTTGTCGAGAAACCCAGCGAGCCGATAGGCACGCTGGCCTCCATGGGCATTTACGTCTTCAAAATGAGCGCGCTGGATTATTACCTGCGCGAGGACTCCAAGCGCAAGGACTCCGGCCACGACTTCGGCAAAGACATTATTCCGCGCATGTTGAAGGACGGCCAGCGCGTGTTCGCCTATCCGTACAACGGCTACTGGATGGACGTGGGGACGCTGGACTCGTACTGGCTGGCGCACATGGATTTGTTGAAGCACCCCCCGGCCCTGAACCTCGCCGACCGGAGCTGGATCATTCATACCCGTTCGGAGGAGCGGCCCCCGGTGCTCATTCAGGCGGGCGCCACCGTCAAAGACAGCCTCATCACCGACGGCGCCATCATCTCCCCCGGCGCCAAAGTGGAGCGCTCCGTGATTTCGCCGGGTGTGTACATCGGCCCGAACGCGGTGGTGCGCGAGTCCATTATCTTCACCGACTCGTATGTCGAAGCCGGGGCGCGGGTGGAACGCGCCATCATCGACAAGCGGGTGACCATCGGCCACAACTGCCGCATCGGGGAAATTGACCCCGAGGCGGAGGGGCTGGGCATCACCACCGTGGGCAAGAGCGCCCAGATTCCCAACGGAGTCAAAGTGGGGCGGGGGGCCGTCATCGGCCCGGACGTGACGGCGGATTTATTTGTGCGCAAAGTGGTGGGCAAAGGCAAAACTTTGGAACGTTAGCTGAGGATAGACAATGACCTTCTCGCGCGCGTCCGGCATCTTGTTGCACCCGACCTCCCTTCCGGGGCGGTTCGGCATCGGCGATCTTGGGGCCGAGGCCTTCCGCTGGGTTGATTTTCTGGCCGGGGCCGGTCAAAAGCTGTGGCAAATTTTGCCGCTCGGCCCCACCGGCTACGGCGATTCGCCGTACCAGTGCTTCTCGGCGTTTGCCGGCAACCCCAACCTCATTAGCCCCGAGAAGCTGGTGGAGGACGGGCTGTTGAGCGCCGACGACTTGAGCATGTTGCCCGCGTTCCCGGCGCACACGGTGGACTACGGCCCGGTGATCCAATACAAACTGCAAATGCTGGATAAGGTCTACGCCAACTTCCGGCGCGGCGCGGCGGGCGGCCTGCGCGCCGGGTTCGAGGCCTTCAAGGACGCGCACGCCTCGTGGCTCGACGACTTTGCGCTGTTCATGGCCCTCAAAGAATCGCACGGCGGCGCGGTGTGGAGCGCGTGGGAGCCGGAGCTGGTGTCGCGCCAGCCGGCCGCGCTGGCGGCGGCCCGCGCCGGACTGGCCGAGGCGGTGGAGTCGCAACGCCTGCGGCAATTCCTGTTCTTCCGGCAGTGGGGCGCGGTGAAGGCGCACGCCAACCGGGCGGGCATCCAGGTGATCGGCGACATCCCGATTTTTGTGGCTTACGATAGCGCCGACGTGTGGGCCAACCCGGGGCTGTTTTATCTCGACGAAGGCGGGCAGAGCACCGCCGTGGCCGGGGTGCCGCCGGATTATTTCAGCGCCACGGGTCAGTTGTGGGGCAACCCCCTCTACCGCTGGGACGTGCTCAAGCAAACCGGTTATGCGTGGTGGATTGAGCGTTTCCGCGCCACCCTGGCCTTTGTGGACATCGTCCGCCTCGATCACTTCCGGGGTTTCGAAGCGTATTGGGAAATCCCCGCCGGGATGCCCACGGCGGAGGTGGGCCAATGGGTCAAGGGGCCAGGGGCCGATTTCTTCACCGTGCTGCAATCCGTCCTCGGCGCGCTGCCCATCATCGCCGAAGACCTCGGCGTGATCACGCCGGAGATGTTGGCCCTGCGCGATCAGTTTAGCCTGCCGGGTATGAAGGTGCTGCAATTCGCCTTCAGCGCCGACGCCGCCGATCCGTTTCTGCCGCACAACTACCCGCACAACTGCGTGGTGTACAGCGGCACACACGACAACGACACCACCCAGGGCTGGTACGCGGGCACCTCCACCGAGCGCGAGCGCGATTTTGCCCGGCGCTATTTGGGCCGCGACGGGCGCGACATCGCCTGGGATTTCATCCGGCTGGCGTTTGCCTCGGTGGCCGATATGGCCGTGGCCCCCTTGCAGGACGTGTTGAACCTCGGCGCCGAAGCGCGCATGAACCTGCCGGGCCGCCCCTCCGGCAACTGGGGCTGGCGCTACCAGTCCTGGCGCCTCACCGACGTCCTCCGCGACCGCCTCAAGGAACTGGCGACGCTGTATGCGCGGTGAGCGGGCAGGCCAATCAAAGGCAGGGGCGCTGGCTAACCCCCCGTGCAGTTGACATTGCTCCGCTACGCAACTGGCGCGCACCGTTGGGCGGCTTCCGCTCGTAGCACAGGGCTTCTATCGTCGGGTGTACGAATCAGTGTTAGACTAAAGGCGGAGGTAGCAGCCAATGGCTTATATAGCAGAACGTATCACAGTGAACCCGGAACAGTGCGGCGGACGCCCCTGCATTCGCGGCATGAGAATTCGTGTCAGTGATGTTCTTGATCTACTTGCCTCGGGGCTAAGTTACACAGAAGTCCTGCAAGAGCTCCCCGATTTGGAAATGGCAGACATCCGAGCCGTGCTGAAGTTCGTGGCCCGGCGGCTTGATCATCCCGTTTTGGTGGCGGTATGAAAATTTGGGTGAACGCACAGCTTCCACCCGCAATCGCCAACTGGGTCGCTGATAACTTCAAGGTGGAAGCTGTGGCCGTGCGTGAACTAGCGTAAGTTTTGCGCAACCAGAGCCCGAATCGTTGATTCAGTTGAAATTTTGTACGGCTGCGTCACAGGCGAGTAACCTCCTACCCGGAGGATTAGCCTGTGACCACAACAACTTCGGACTGGCCAGCGGCCAATACCCAGCACGGCCTGCTGGTGGCCTTTGGCGAATTTCTGCAGCAACATGGTTTGATTGAGCGCTTGATGCAAGTGCCCGTTCCACAAAAGACCCGTCGGTTTTCGCCACAGACCAAACTGGTCGAATTCCTGACGGGCATTCTGAGTGGGATGGAGCATCTGGAAGATTTGAATGAAGGTCCCCACCCGCTGACGAACGACACGCTGGTCGCCCAGGCGTGGGGCCAATCCGGGTTTGCCCATTACAGCAGTGTCAGCCGAACGCTGGAGGTGTGTCATGCCCAAACGGTGGAGGCGGTGGAGCAGGCCATCTCGGACTTCAGCCAGCCGTTCATCTCCGCGCAAGTCAATGAGTTGCTGCGGCGCGGTACGGCGATCATTTACGACCTGGATCTGATGGGGCAAGCGGTCAGTCCGACGAGCACCACCTACCCAGACGCTCGGTTTGGCTGGATGGATGATAGGGTCCAGTTGGGCTATCAGTTGGCGCGGGTGTGTGTGACCGGCCACGACGGTGAGCGGATCTGGCTGGCGGGGTTTCATCACCCGGGCGATACGGTGTCGGTGGCGTGCTTGAAGGAGTTGATCACGGTGGCAGAAGTCCAGACGCAAATCCGGCCACGCCGCCGGACGGAGTGGGTGCAACAACGGATCAAGTACCAGACCCAAGCCGTGACGCGGCTGCAGCGATTGTGGGAGCAACAAGCCGCCCAGGTGAAAGGCTGGGATCAGACCCGAGAGAAGTTGATTGGCCAGTGTTACCATGCGGAACAGCAATTGAAAGAATCGGCCTTTTCTGCCGGAAAAAAGGCCCGTTTGCGCGAGAAACGTAAGGCTTGGCAGAAACGTCTGCCGCGGCTGGCGACCCGGATCGTGCGTGGCCAACAGGTCCGGGACAAGCATCACACCGAGATGGTGCAAGCCGAACAGCAATTGGCGGAACTGAAAACATGGTGTGAGAAATTGAAAAACGACAATCGCGCCAATCCTCAACCACCGGCCTATGTGGAAGCGCGCGTGGATGCTGGTTTTGTCAGCGGCGGAAACCTGACCTGGTTGTTGGAGATGGGCTACTGCCCGAACACTAAAGCCCCCAATGATAAAACCACGCAAGCCTTGCGGAAGCTCCTGCCGGCCCGGCCGGTGTGGAGCCCGGTCGGCAAGAATGCTGAGATGATAGCGTGTGGCGAGTACTACTTGCACGACTGTCCCTATCCTTTGATCGTGGCGCTCGAACGATTCAAGCTCGGTCGAGAATTTCACTATGCCACGTTGTTGCGCTATCGCGATGATGGCCGCTCCCAGTTCTTGGGCGAGTGGTTTCACCATTACAACGCCCGTCAGATCATTGAAGCGGGCAACAAAGAAATGAAGGGAACCTTCTTTGTCCAACATTTGATGAGCCACGCGTTGCCGGGCATTCAAATCCAGGTGTTGTTTACTGGCCTGGCTGCCAATGCGGTGCACTGGTGCACCCCCTGGTTGAAAGACTGCTCAGATCACCTAACCCCGAAATGGCAACGCACGCTGAACAGTTCGAAACACTTGGTGCAGGTCGCCGCCAATTGCGCCGCGAGGGTTGAACAAACGCATTGCGGCACCGCTTTACAGTTCGCGCCGGAGAGTCCCTTTCCGGGCGTGACCTTATTTTTGAAGGGTGTGCCAGCCTTTCAACTGGCACTGGGCTTCAATCGCCCGTACAAAATTTGATCTGATTCAACGATTCACGCTCTGGTTGCGCAAAACCTACGCTAGA